>OMUP01000007.1 GCA_900314255.1 uncultured Lachnospiraceae bacterium
TTCCGTTGAGCATCGCGGGAGCACGAAGTGCGGAGCGATGCGTGGCTTATGCGCGTGGCTGAATGGCCAGTGCCGGAGGTTTTGGCTCTGCGGTCAGCGAAAAGCGGGATTACCGTTGTTTTTGCTGACAATTCCGGGAAGCTTAAGCCCGGAAGTCAGCAATAATTTGATTTTTGGAAATCCCGATGATTATTTTATGGGATATTTGCATACAAGTCAGCAAAATGAAGAGCTATCTTCATTTCCGCTGATGTTTTTCCCGGACTTAGTCCGAAAAAGTCAGCTAGAAACAAACTTGCTGTCATTTCCGGTGACGTGACCACGGAATTCGGCATGAAAAGTCAGCGATACGCAAGCTTGCCATTCATTCCGTTGACACCGCCGCGGCCCCTGACCGAAAAAGTCAGCTAGAAACAAACTTGCTGTCATTTCCGGTGACGTGGCCACTGAATCCGGTATGAAAAATCAGCGATACGCAAGCTTACTGCAGCTATAATCGCCAGTTATTTTGCCGCCGCCCAGGGTACACTGAATGGAAAAACGGCAGCGCTGTGGTGATACTGCAGCACTGCCGTTTTAGCACATAAGCCAGCACCGAAGCCAGGGCCTGACGGACTGCTTCAGTCGGTCACCGTGTCCTTTGGCGTGATGTCGTCAGGAATGGGGCAGTCGTAGACGCCGCCGGTTTCGGCCAGAAGCTCTTTTCTGGCTGCTTCGCAGACTTCCGGTGCCCGGAAGACTTTTGTGCACGCATACGCGATGGCGCGCGCCGCAGCGGCGGAAGCCTTGTCGCCGATCCCGGTTCCGACCATGGCCGTGTGCTGCCAGGTGTGCATCGAAGTGCCGGGAATGCAGGTCGCCACATTGATCTGGGCAGTCGGGACAATGTAGCTGACGTCTCCTACGTCCGTTGAAGCCGGAAATGACAGAACCTTGTTCTTGTCAAATGGCACAATACCGGTGGCAAGCGGTTTCCTGGCAAATTCTTCCTCGGACACGCCGTTTAGTGCGGCACCCTGCCGGATGCAAGCCTTCTTCTGATCTTCCGGCAGAATGGCCAGGAATTTCTCTGCAACCGCATAGTCTTCTGCGTCATATTCGGCAGCGCCAGCCTCAGTAAATGCGTCGGAGAGAATCTGCTGTGCGGTGAAGTTCGGAATCAGGTCGGAGAGACCGCCGACAATCTTCATGGTCACGGTCGTGCCGGTCATCAGAGATGCGCCCTTTGCGCAGTCATTGACGCGGGAGAGGATTTCCCGGCACTGGGATACTTTCGGCGCGCGGACGAAATAAAGAAGAGACGCGTGGGACTGCACGACGTTCGGCGCCTTGCCGCCGACATCCAGATACGCGTAGTGCACCCGGGCCTGCTGGATGATGTGCTCGCGCAGATAATTGACACCGCTGTTCATCAGCTCGCAGGCATCCAGTGCACTGCGCCCAAGCTCCGGGGCGGCGGCAGCGTGAGAGCTGACACCCTTGAAATTAAAGCGCACGACCAGATACGCGTTGCAGCGCACGGCCATGGCAGCGTTGACGTTGGCCGGGTGCCAGGTGAACATCATATCCAGGCCGTCAAATACGTGGGCGCGCGCCATGAAAGCTTTGCCGTATCCGGTTTCCTCCGCCGGCGTTCCAAAGAGCACGATCGTTCCGGCCACGCCCGTCTTTTTCAGCCACTTTCCTGCGAGGACCGCGGCGCCGGCCGCACCGGCGCCCAGAGCACAGTGCCCGCAGCCGTGCCCGAAACTGTTGCCCGCAAGCGGCTTCTGCTCTGCCACTCCTTTTTCCTGGGACAGATTCGGAAGAGCGTCATACTCTGCTGTGATGCCGATGACCGGGCGCCCGCTTCCGTACACAGCCTTGAAGGCAGTCGGAATCCCGGCAATCCCTTTTTCAACGGCGAATCCTTCCTTTTCAAGAGCTGCCGTAAGTTCGCTGCAGCTTTTGAACTCCTTGTAGCCGGGCTCGGCGCAGGACCAGAGATTCTGGTTCATTTTCGCGATTTCCGGCGCGAAGTCATTGGTCAGTTCCTGAATCATCTGAAGATCGTTTTCTTTCATATGGCGCCTCCTTTGATGCTGTCAGAAAAGGTGAGAAGAAATTATTCCTGCACTCCCGTCAGACGCAGCTGCGTCTTTTTGAACAGAGAGTTGTACAGATAGATGAACCGCCCGACGCCCGTCAGGATGATCCCGAAGACAAGACACGCAATCCGGGCACCGAGAGTGCTGACGTCCGGCAGAACGGCGCCGAACAGATTGAAGAAACGTGTCACGAGGACAGAAAGCGGAATCTGCAGCAGATCGTACAGCCGGAAATTCTTTCCTTTCCGCCAAAATAAAAAAGGGCTCTGGCAATTTTTTTCAAAATGACAACTCCTGAACAATAGAATGTATAAAAGAAAATCTGGCCTGATATAGCCGCCATTTACCGTAACATGAAAATCGGAGTGTGTCAAAGTGTGAAAGGCAGAAGCGGGTGATGCGGAAATGTCCGGGTTTGTATGAAAAAGCCTCTGACTCCCGGACGGCAGCCAGAGGCTTACAGTTCAGTTTGTCTTCACCTTGTCGTGGATCGGAGCAGAATTATTATCAATCGGCTTCATCTTGATGATTCCCAGCTTCAGGAAGATCGGCGCGGTGGCGCAGATGATCAGAATACCGAGGAAGATAGCCAGACCGCTGTTCCGGGAGAAATCATACAGACCGGAGAAATGAATGGCGGAGATGATGACGAGCGCCGGAACGATGACCCAGTTCTTGCCTTTTACCGTGTAATTTCCGGCGCGGCCGCTGCTCACGAACATGCCCAGGAACAGAGCGCCGAACATGGCGGGGAGCATATACGTGGTGGCTGTCTTCACGGCCGGAAGGGTCAGGATCGGCTGCAGCGGAACCAGGAGAACGACGCCAAGCGCGATGACAGCGGTTGTCATCATGGAAGAGGCTGCAACAGCCATGGCACTGATCGTGTCGCCTTTTTCGGTTCCCTGCTGGGCACCGGCCTGCTCCATGGCGCTGATCGCGCACGGCAGTTTCAGGTTCAGCACATTTCCCGTAAGGAACGAGATGTAGCCGGCAGATCCCAGGATCGGCGTGTAGCTGAGGAACTCGACGATGGCAATCGGGGCAAATACGGCGAACAGGCCTCCGCCTACCCGGAAGATGTCGCTGATGGACGGCATTTCATCATAAACGAGACCGATGACGGTCGGAATTCCAAACATAAAGCACAGGCCGATGAAAACACCGATGCGGCCGATGCGGTGAATTTTGGTCATGTAATCATTTTTCATGGGAATTCTCCTTATTGTTATGCACCGAATACCTTGACCCAGACGAGCGAGGAGGCCATGCCCAGAATCAGGCACAGGGCCATCTCAAAGTTGCTCAGCCATTTCTGGCCGGTTTTTTTGGCCAGCACGCGGCAGATCAGGGAGATCACCGCGGAGGTGATCATGGTCGCGATGTAAACCGGGCCTTTGGAAACCTGCAGCGGGATGTTGACGGTCAGGGCCAGCAGCAGGGACGAAACGATCAGAGCGCCGACGGGGCCTGTTTTGCTCATTTTTGAGATGGCGCCGTTGAAGCCTTTGTTGAAGAACAGGGTGCAGAGAATTCCGCAGACGATGCAGAAACTCATGACGAACATAATGGTCGCCACCAGCGACGGGTCGCCGGTCTGCGCCAGCGCGCCGATGGAATCGTAGCCGGCGCCGGTTGCCGTCATGTCGGCTGCCATCAGCTCATAGGTTACGGCGCCGACGACAGAAAGACGGAACCATGACCACGGAACACCGATGACGGCGGACAGCGTGATCAGTCCGATGACGATGGAAATCGACGGGACGATGGTGAATACGAGCGCGCCCCGCGTGATCTCCTTCAGCTCCTCTTTCTTGTAGCCCAGCTCCTGCGCGTGTTTGTACGCCGTGACAAATGTGATCAGAGAATAGATGAAAATAAATGCAATGGCTACAATGACCAGTCCGTATAGCAGCGGGCTGTTGAAAATTCCAAAATAGGTCATACTTCCTCCTCGAATGAGTCCCCTTTAGTCAGTAATGGTGTCTTCCGGACTTACGTCATCCGGAATCGGGCACTGGTATACGCCGCCGGTCTCGGCCAGAAGCTCTTCCTTTGCCTTCCTGCAGACCTCCGGATCCCGGAACACTTTCGTGCACGCATACGCGATCGCGCGCGCGGCCGCGATGGCTGCCTTGTCTCCGATGCCGGTCCCGACCATGGCCGTGTGCTCCCAGGTATGCATCGATGTGCCCGGGATGCAGGTCGCGGCGCCTAGCTGCGCCTGCGGGACGATGTAGCTGACATCGCCGACATCGGTGGAAGCCGGGTAGCTGACGTTCATATATCTCTTGTCAAATGGAATAACTTTCGTCATCAGAGGCTTTTCGGCAAATTCCTCTTCAGACACGCCGTTTAACGCGGCGCCCTTTTTGATCACGGCTTTGCGCTTTTCCTCCGGCAGGATCGCGAGGAACTTTCTGGCCGTGGCGAAATCGTTCTCGTCGTAGTCACCGGCACCTGTCGCCATGAAGGCATCCGAAAGGATCTGCTGTGCCACAGAGTTCGGAATCAGATCGGAGAGGCCGCCGACAATTTTCATCGTCACGCTGGTTCCGGTCATCAGTGCGGCACCTTTGGCACAGTCATTGACGCGGGAGAGAATCTCCCGGCACTGACTGGTTTTCGGCGCCCGCACGAAATACAGAAGCGAAGCGTGGGACTGAACGACGTTCGGGGCCTTGCCGCCGACATCCAGATATGCGTAGTGAACCCGCGCCTGCTCGATGATGTGCTCGCGCAGATAGTTGACGCCGCTGTTCATGAGCTCACAGGCGTCCAGGGCGCTTCTGCCCTGCTCCGGCGCGGCAGCGGCGTGAGCGCTCACGCCTTTGAAGTCAAACCGGGCACAGATATTTCCGATGAGCCGGCCGGCCATCGCCATGTTCGAGTCGCCCGGATGCCATGTGAACAGCATGTCGAGATCGTCAAACACATGCGCGCGGGTCATGAAGGTCTTGCCGTAGCCGGTTTCCTCCGCAGGTGTGCCGAAAAGCACAACTGTGCCGGACACGCCGCTCTTTTTAAGCCATTTCCCGGCAAGAAGGGCAGCGCCGAACGCTCCGGCGCCCAGTGCGCAGTGACCACAGCCGTGACCATATCTTTGCCCGGGGATCTCTTTTTTCTCCGGGACGCCCTTTTCCTGGGACAGGCCGGGGAGCGCGTCAAATTCAGCCGTGATGCCGATGAGCGGCCGCCCGCTTCCGTACACAGCCTTGAAGGCCGTCGGAATGCCGGCGATGCCGGTTTCGACCGAAAAACCTTCCGCCGCCAGGGCGTCTGCGAGCGCTTTGCTGCTTTTGAACTCCTTGTAGCCAGGCTCTGCGTACGACCAGAGCTGCTGGTTCATCCGGGAGATCGCAGCTGCCTGATCTTTGGCTGTCTGTAAGATCAGCTTCAGATCGTCTTCATTTGTCATATGGTGTCCTCCTTGCCAGAGTTATTTTTTCTGCATCAGGTCAAATGCCAGCTGGGAGAATTCCTTGACTCCGCTGACCAGCGCTTCTTCCTGAAAATCGAATATGGGTGAGTGGAACGGTCCGGCGCAGCGCGAGATGTTGTTGAAGAAGCAGGACTGCCCGCCGTGCCCTGTGACGCACTGTGACATGAAGGAATAGTCTTCGCTGCCGGCGCTGCGCGTCCCTGTGTCGATGGCAGGCATCCCCGCCTCGCCCGCCGCCTTGCGGACTTCGTCCACCAGGGCCGGTGTGTTGACGATGGTCGCAGCCGCGCCGACGTAGTTGAGCGCGACGGTGCACTGATGCATTTCGGCCGCGGCGTTTAAGATCCGGACGGCATACTGTTCCATGTATTCATTGGCTTCTTTGCTCGTGCCGCGTACTTCCAGCTCCAGATGTGCGTTGTCGCAGATGACGTTCCGGCCGCCTTCCGCGATGAGACGCCCGACATTGACGCGCGTGTCACCCTGCGAGGTGCGCGGGATCGCGTGCAGATTCAGAACGGCGGTCGCGGCCGCAAGAAGCGCATTGTTTCCTTTTTCCGGCATTGCACCGGCGTGCGCGCTCCTGCCGGTGAAGTCGGCATTGATCTTGGTCGTCGCCAGAGATCCGTTCATGCCGGCGCCGATGCACAGCGCCTTGGTGTCAGGGGCGCCACCCATGTGGGAGCCGAGGCAGAAATCCACGTCGTCAAGATGCCCTTTGGCAACGATGGAACGGGCGCCGCGCACCCCTTCCTCTGCCGGCTGGAAGATGAGTTTCAGTGTGCCGTGAAGCTGATCTCTGTGCCGGATCAGAAATGCGGCCGTCCCGAGGCCGACGGTTGTGTGGCCGTCGTGGCCGCAGGCATGCATGAAGCCTTCGTGGCGCGAGTTAAAGCCGTGCGCAGTCGGGTAATGCGAAGGGTCTTTGCTCTCGTGGACCGGCAGGGCGTCAATGTCAAACCGCATGGCGACCGTCGGCCCCTCTCCGCAGTGCAGAATGCCGATGACGCCGGTAAAGCCGTCTTTTGCCCTCCCGGCAAATGCCGGATCCGTCTCCTCTTCGCCAAGAGCCCGCTTGTACGCCGCGTCCAGCGTCTTTTGGTCCGGCAGTCCCATCCGCGAGTCGGCGTCGCACACATCTTTTCCGGTCAGAACTTCATCAAACCCAAGATCGGTAAGCGTCCTTGCGATGATTGATGTCGTTCTCACTTCGCAGAATCCCGGCTCCGGGTACATATGAAGACTTTCACGCCTCCTGCGCAGCGCCTCGTCCATTTTCTCAATCTCTTCCAGCTCTTCCTTTTTCATCCTCATCCTTTCCGGCGTGTGAAAGCCTCATACAGGCTCCCGCGCCTTCCGGCAGAAAATGCACAAGAATTTCATGCATAATTTATGAAAAATACCGGATTTATTTATAAAAAACAATTTAATGTTAACAGTTTACCGCGGTGATGTGCCATTTGCAATGGAAAAGATACTGTCGACAGGCGGCGCAGAGGGCTTGCAGAGACAAGACGGAAAGGCAGGAGACTCTCAAAATGAATATGTCAAATTCCGGATATCCGGTATACACTAATATCAGGCCGGACGGTACAGAAGGATCCGGCACAGCAGACAAGAGGAGAGATTTATGTCTGGCATGAAAGAAAAAGCATTTGACATCAATGAAGAAGGAAATTCGGTGCGCTGCCGGATTATAAGCGCGTCTGCCCGGCGGGAGTTTGACCGGGTCGTGATCTGCACGCACGGTTTCGGGAGCAGCAAGGATGTGGCCAATATCACGCGGTTTGCCGAGAAGTATCTGGACAAGCACGGAGAGGACGCTGTCATCGCATTTGACTGGCCCTGTCACGGCAAGGACGGCCGCAAGAAACTGGAAATCAGCGACTGTATGGAATACATGAAACTCGTCGTGAATTATGCGAAGGAGACGCTGCACGCGGAGAAGATTTTCTGCTATTCGGTGAGCTTCGGCGGATATCTGACGCTATTGTATCTGCACCGGTTCGGGAATCCCTTCACCAGGGTGGCGCTGCGGGCGCCGGGCATCCGGATGCACGATCTGATGCTGAAAAACGTGAAGGACACCGACCTCGACAAGCTCGCAAAAGGCAAAGAAGTCGAGATCGGCTTTGAGAGAAAGATGAAGGTCGATCACACACTTTTTGACGCGCTGGCCGAAGGCGACGTGCGCAAATATGAGTATTTTGACTGGGCCGACAGTATGCTGATTCTTCACGGGACGGCGGACGAGATGGTGCCGATCGAAGATTCCAGGGAGTTCTGCGAGAACAATGTGATCGAGTTCGTTCCGGTCGAGGGGGCCGACCATCCGTTCCGCAATCCGAAACTCATGGACACGGCGATTCACACGGTCGTGGAATTCTTTTCCTGAGGCCGCGCGGGCGCCGGCGGTTTTGGCAAGGAGGCAGAGATGATTGATTATGCAGAAGGCAGCGGATATGAGTACCATGTGCATCTGAAGAAAGGAGACGTCGGGCAGTACTGCATTCTCCCCGGCGACCCGGGGCGGTGTGAGAAAATAGCGGCGCACCTTGACGGGGCGCGGCACATCGGGATGAACCGCGAGTTCAATACCTTCACCGGCAGCCTGCTGGGCGTTCCGGTGAGCGTCGTGTCCACCGGCATCGGCGGGCCGTCTGCGGCCATCGCGATGGAGGAACTCGTCCATCTGGGCGCGCACACCTTTATCCGCGTCGGTACCTGCGGCGGCATGGCCCTTGACGTCCTGGGCGGTGACTTAATTGTGGCAAATGGCGCCATCCGCATGGAGGGTACTTCGAAGGAATATGCGCCGGTTGAATTTCCGGCGGTGCCGGATTTCACGGTAACAAGAGCGCTCGCCGATGCGGCGCAGACGCTCGGCTTCCGGTATCACGTCGGAGTGGTCGAGTGCAAGGACTCTTTTTTCGGGCAGCACGAGCCGGAAAAGAAGCCGGTCGGGTATGAGCTGATCAACAAGTGGAATGCCTGGTGCGCGCTGGGGGCCTTGGGCTCGGAGATGGAGAGCGCCGCGCTTTTTGTGGTGGCGAGCGCCCTGCACGTGCGCGTCGGAACGGTCCTTCTCACACTCGCCAATCAGGAACGCGCCAAGGCCGGCCTGACCAATGAGCAGGTCCACAACACGGAGAGTGAAATCGAAGTGGCGGTGGAAGCCATGAAAACGCTGATAAAGCAGGATGAGCAGAATAAGGCGAAGACGACAGAGAAGTGACGGGGTGTTCGTATGGATGAAGAGATGATCAGGCGTCTGGAAGCCCAGGCGGCAGCGGCCCGCGCGCTCGCATATGCCCCCTATTCGCATTTCGCGGTCGGCGCAGCGCTTCTCGGAAAAGACGGTAAAATCTACACGGGCTGCAACATAGAAAATGCCTCCTATCCGGCGGGAAACTGCGCGGAGCGCACGGCTGTTTTCAAGGCAGTAAGTGAAGGCTGCCGGGAATTTGAAGCACTCGCAATCGCCGGCGGACCAGAAGTGGGAGACAAGCTCACTCTCTGCACCCCGTGCGGCATCTGCCGGCAGGTGCTGCGGGAATTCTGTCCGCCGGAGTTCCCGATCTACTTCAGCGACGGGCAGGGCGGCTTCCGGATGATGACTCTTTCCGAACTTCTTCCAGAAAGCTTCGGACCGGAGTCGCTGTGAGGGAGATTCGGGAATAGCAGCACAAAAAAGCAAGATTTGGTATTTTGAGACTGAATTAGCCATGACGAACCACCAGTAAACCGCCAGCAAACTATCTTTAACCACCTCACCCCCTGTTTTATAAAAGCTTTTGTTTGTGGCATAATGTTCTCAGGAGTTTCAGGAGGGGATTATGAGAGTTTTGGTCACGGGCAGCAGCGGCGGCATTGGAAAGGAAATTGCGGAAAAGTTCCTGCGCGAGGGGCACGAGGTGATCGGGTTTGACCAGAAAGAAGCGTCGATCGTGGCGCCGGGGTACCGGCATTTCCAGCTGGACATCCGGGACAGATCAGCGTACCCGGAGATCGGGCTTGTCGATATTCTCATCAACAATGCCGGCGTGCAGCAGGAAGATGACATCGACGTCAACCTGAAGGGAACGATCGGGATCACGGAGAAATACGGCATTCACGAGGGGATCCGCGCGGTGCTGATGATCGGGTCGGCGAGCGGCCACAACGGCTCGGAATTCCCGGAATACTGCGCAAGCAAAGGCGGCGTCCTGACCTACGCCAAAAACGTGGCGCTTCGCATCGCGAAGTACGGCGCGACCTGCAACAGCCTGGACTTCGGGGGCGTCCTGACGGACCTCAATCTCCCCGTGACGCGTGACCCGAAACTTTGGAAGCAGATCATGGACGTGACGCCTCTGAAACGCTGGATGACAGTGGAAGAGGCGGCGGACTGGGCCTATTTCATGACCGTCACGAACCGCTTCTGCACGGGACAGAATATTCTGATTGACGGCCTGGAGGCCGGCAACGCTCATTTTGTATGGCCGGAGAATGACAAATGAAGCAGAAAACAACTTTTCAGCTGATCCGGGGGTATTTCCGCCGCCATCTGAACCTTTTTATCATTGATATACTCTGCGCCGTCGCGGTGGCGGCCGTGGATCTGGCGTTTCCGATCATTTCGCGCTACGCCATGCGGACGATGCTGCCGGATCAGAAATATCAGGCATTCTTTATACTCATGGCGATTGTCGCCTGCTGCTACGTCGGACGGTCCGCGTGCCAGTATGTGATGACTTACTGGGGACATACGTTCGGAACCTATGTTGAGACAGATCTGCGCAATGATCTGTTCCAGCATCTGCAGACACTTGACTTTGAGTTTTATGACAAGAACCGGACGGGGCAGCTGATGAGCCGGCTGACCGGCGATCTTTTCTCGATGACCGAGCTGATGCATCACGGGCCGGAAGATCTGATCATCTCGCTTCTCACGATTGTTGGCGCGATTATCTGCATGTTCCGGATCCAGTGGCGGCTGGCGCTGATCATTCTGATTCTGCTTCCGATTTCCATTCTGGTTGTCATGCGCAACCGCCGGAGTATGGCAGAAACTTCAATCGACAACAAGCGCAAGCTCGCGGAGATTAATGCGGACATCGAGTCGGGGATTTCCGGAATCCGGACTTCGAAGGCATTTGCCAACGAAGAAGTGGACTACAATCGGTTCGCGCGCTCCAATAAGGCGTACCAGCGCTCGAAGAGTCATTACTATAAAGCAATGGCTGATTTTAACAGCACGCAGGAATTCTTCATGAGCATCACGCCGGTTGTGGTGATTGCGGTGGGCGGTTACCTGATCATGGAAGATCATATGAATTATGTTGATCTCATCACGTTCACGCTTTTTGCGAACAGCTTTATCACGCCGATCCGCAAGCTGTCGCAGTTTGCGGAAGTTTTTACCGACGGCATGGCGGGACTGAAGCGATTCAGCGATCTGATGCGGATCGAGCCGGCGATCAGAGAGAAGGAGTCAGCGAAGAAGCTGACCGTCACGGAAGGCAGGATCGACATCGATCACGTTTCGTTCCGGTACAATGACAGCCGGGAGGTGCTCACGGACATCACGCTGCATGTGAAGCCCGGTGAGAGTCTGGCGATTGTCGGACAGTCCGGAGGCGGCAAGACGACGCTGTGCAGTCTGATTCCGCGGTTTTACGAGGCGCAGTCCGGGACGATCAAAATCGACGGAACGGATATCCGCGACGTGACAAAGGGTTCCCTGCGCAAGAGCATCGGAATTGTGCAGCAGGACGTCTTCATTTTTGCGGACACCATCCGGGAAAATATCCGCTACGGGCGGCCGGACGCGACGGACGAGGAGATTGAGGAAGCGGCAAAATGCGCGGAGATCTACGATGATATCTGCCAGATGCCGGACGGCTTTGACACGTATGTGGGCGAGCGCGGCGTGCGGCTTTCCGGCGGACAGAAACAGCGGGTTTCCATCGCGCGGATTTTCCTCAAAAATCCGAAGATCCTGATTCTGGACGAGGCGACCTCTGCGCTTGACACGATCACGGAGCAGAAGATTCAGAGAAGCTTTGACGCCCTTTCAAAAGGCCGCACTTCGCTGATCATTGCGCACCGTCTTGCGACGGTTCAGGACGCCGACCGAATCGTGCTGATCGATGACGGACGCATCGCCGAGGAGGGGACACACGAAGAACTTCTCGCGCGCGGCGGCGAATATGCGCGGCTTTACAATACGCAGCGTCTTTTCCACTGATCGCGTGCAAAGACAGAGCTGGCCGGCGCGTCTGACACGCCCGGCCGGCTTTTTTCGTTCACAGAATGTCCTTTATTTACACAAATTTTAACCACAACTACAACCTATTCTATGCTTAACAGTTCAATTGACACAGGCGCAGAACATTTTCTGCAGACAGGAGGCATAGATATGAGATACAGAAGACTAGGGATTCTTGCAGG
>OMUP01000063.1 GCA_900314255.1 uncultured Lachnospiraceae bacterium
TTGCCATCACTGCCAGTGGTCTTCTTACCTACAACATCGATGGTATTGTCCAAAGTCTTAGTTACAGATTGACCGTCATCACCCGTCAGGCCGAAGGTCTTGCTGGCAATATCCGTCTTAATGGACGTAGACACCGCATTCAGCTGATCTTCCGTAGCAGCTCTACCGGATACGTAGTCGCCATCCTTCCAAGCCTTGTTGTCCAAACCGGTTACATAGTTACCGGTTTGAGCGTTCTTGCCGTCAGCAGAAGCCTTACCGGCATCCACATTCCCCATCTTAGCTGTACCAGCCATGACGCTGTTCAGGCCCGTGATGTCTTTAGCCAAGCGCAGCTTCAACGTACTGTCGCCATCGGCTACCACAGCGATGTTGTCCACATCAGCAATCTTAGCAGTATCTTTCACACCGCCAACAATGTTGACATTCGTATTCAGCTTCTTCTTCAGCTGCTTACCTGTATCACCGCTGTACATCATGCCATCTTCCATGGTAGCAACTTGGTGTTCACCCGTGTTGTCCTCATAGACGATACGGGTCAAGGTCTGACCATCAACGCCTTTTGCACCTTGAGCACCAGCATTGCCAGCAGCACCCGGAGTACCATCGATTCCGTTCTTAACGGTAATATCGATAGAAGCGCCGTCCTTGCCGTTCGTACCGGCAGGGCCGGTCAGGCCGATATGGCCGACGCCGTCTTTACCACTGATGGAAACAGCATCATTGCCGTCTGCACCAGCAATGCCAACCTTGCCGTCGATACCGTTCTGTCCGTCAGCACCTTTCGCACCATCCGGCCCAGTGATCGATACGCCAGCTGCGCCATCTTTGCCATCTTCGCCTTTGACGGAAATACCATCTTTGCCATTGATAACAACAGACTTTCCGTCGCTGCCGTTCAAGCCAATCTGACCATCAACGCCATCTTTACCATTTTCACCTTTCTGGCCGAAGGTAAGTTGATCAGCCAGCTTCAGGTCATAGACCTTCTTGCCGTCCGTGTCGCTTACTTTCAGTTTCAGGTTCTTACCTGCATAAACCGGATCCGACCCTGCAGCCGTGCCGCCTTCGACGGTGACTTCCGTATGCTTGCCGGCCAGTGTCTTCACTTCATACAGCTGGCTGCCATTCACGGCATCTGTCGAGTTTTCGCTGATTTCGCCCGGGGCTACATTAACAATCTTATTGCCGCCATTGTCCAGGCCGGAATTCGTCAGCGTGACATTCTTCGTATTGTCTGCCGTGCTGTTCTTGATGGTCACGCCACCGTTGTTGATGGTTGTATTACCCATTACGACAGAACCGTCGCTGCCAAGATTGACATTCTTCACCAGCTGTACTTTCAGCTGGCCGTTGACATTGTTCACGCCGATGTTATCCGTCGCCGTGAAGGCGCCCGTTGCTCCACCTACGATATCCAGCTGGTTGTTCAGCTTCTTAGAAATAACTTTCGTGGTATCCGTCTGGCCATCATCGCCGGCATATTTCATGCCATCATCGAGCGTTGCTACCTGGTGTTCGCCCGTCTTGTCTTCATAGATGATTCGGGTAATGCCATCCTTGCCATCGACGCCGGCTGCACCCTTCGTGCCATCCTGACCGTTATAGCCATTCTTGACGCTGATATCGATAGCCGTAGCATCCTTACCGTTGACGCCGTCCTTGCCGTTCGTACCGGCAAAGCCGGTCAGGCCGATATGACCGACACCGTCCTTACCACTGATGGAAACGGCATCCTTGCCGTCCTTACCATTGACACCAACCTTGCCGTCTACGCCGTCCTTGCCGACCATGATTGTATCGCCAAGTTTCAGGTCATAGATGTTCTGGCCGTTCGTACCTTCGCTGACCTTCAGCTTCAGGTTATCACCGGTATAGTCTGTCGTTCCGGCTGCCTTGCCGCCTTCTACCGTGACTTCCGTATGCTTGCCGGCCAGTGTCTTCACTTCATTCAACTGGCTGCCATTCACGGCATCCGTCGACGTACTGCTGATTTCGCCCGGTGCAACATTGACGATCTTATTACCGCCATTGTCCAAGCCGGAGTTCGTCAGCGTGACATTCTTCGTATTGTCTGCCGTGCTGTTCTTGATCGTGACACCGCCGTTGTTGATGGTCGTATTACCCATCGTCACGGAGCCGTCACCGCCAAGATTAACATTCTTCACCAGCTGTACTTTCAGCTGGCCGTCGACGTTGTTCACGCCGATGTTATCCGTCGCCGTGAAGGCGCCCGTTGCTCCACCTACGATATCCAGCTGGTTGTTCAGCTTCTTAGAAATAACTTTCGTGGTATCCGTCTGGCCATCATCGCCGGCATACTTCATGCCGTCGTCCATCGTAGCTACCTGATGTTCAACATCGCCATCCTGGTAAACGATACGGGTGATGCCATCCGTACCATCGATGCCTTTGGCACCCTTTTCGCCACGTTGGCCATCATAGCCATCCTTAACGGATATATCGATGGACTTGCCATCGGCACCATCGTTACCTTTCGGTCCAGTGAGGCCGATATGGCCGACGCCGTCTTTACCGCTGATGGAAACGGCATCCTTGCCGTCTGCACCAGCAATGCCAACTTTACCGTCGATACCGTTTTCACCAGCTGCACCTTTCGGTCCTGTGATGGATACGCCAGCTTCTCCGTTTTCACCTTTGTCGCCTTTGATGGAAATGCCATCCTTGCCGTCAATCGCGATGGCTGTGCCATCTTTGCCATCGACGCCAACATGACCATCGACACCATTGGTGCCGTCCTTACCATTCTTAGCACCTAAGGTGATCGAATCTGCAAGCTTCAGATCATAGATGTTCTGACCATCAGTCCCACTCGAGACTTTCAGCTTCAGGTTCTTACCGGTGTAATCCGTCGTA
This sequence comes from uncultured Lachnospiraceae bacterium, assembly GCA_900314255.1. Classification (GTDB taxonomy): domain Bacteria; phylum Bacillota; class Clostridia; order Lachnospirales; family Lachnospiraceae; genus UBA4285. Next base: position 2,878 of record OMUP01000063.1, read on the forward strand.
CCTGCAGCCGTACCGTCTTCTACGGTGACTTCCGTATGCTTGCCGGCCAGGGTTTCTACCGTCTTCAACTGGCTGACGTTGACAGCATCTGTAAGTTCAGTGCCTTCGGCTACGTTATGAATCTGCTGGTTATTGAAGGATACATTTTCATTCGTAATCGTCGGACCATTGTTAATGGTGATACCTTTGTTTTCAATCTTCGTGTAGTTTGTGGTATCTCCGACAGTGACGCTGTTCAGGCCAGTCAGGTCCTGTGCCAGCTGTACCTTCAGCTTGCCATCCACGTTGTTCACGCCGATGTTGTTATCTGTCAGCTTATCTTTATCAGCGCCGCCGATGATATCCAGCTGTTCGTTCAGTTTCTTCTTGATGACATTTGCAGCATCAGCTTCACCTTGGCCGTTATCACCGGCATACTTCATGCCGTCATCCAGTGTAGCTACGACATGCTTCGTGACACCATCCTCGCCATCTTTGCCATCTTTGTAGATGATACGTGTGATACCGTCTTGGCCGTCAACGCCCGGAACACCGTCCGTACCGTCTGTACCATTCTTGCCGATGGTCTTAATGATTGTCGTGGTATATCCATCTTTGCCATCTTTACCTGCAATACCAATCTGGCCATCCTTGCCCGGCTTACCATCTTTGCCATCATTACCAACAGTGACGCTGTCACCCTTGATATTCTTATCCATCAGGACATTGATGGTCGTCGTGCCGTCCTCTTTCTGGCTGACCGTTGTGTACAGGTTTTCACCGGAATAGTTGTCCGCAGTCTTCGTACCGGCGCCCTTTACATTGACCGTAGTGTTCAGCTTGTTAGCTACCGGGTTCTTGCCGTCTTTCGTTGTGGCTGCATTCGCACCAAACTTCAGACCATCATCCAGCGTGGCTACTTCATGTTTAACAGTTTCAGTGCCATCTTTCGTTTCATAGATAAGACGGGTTACACCGTCTTTACCATCCAGACCAGGTGTACCATCGGCACCTTTAATGGTCAGGCCATTCTTACCGTCTGTCCCGTTCAGGCCGATGCTACCATCCTTGCCATTAATGACCACGGCAGAGCCATCCTTACCGTTAACACCAATCTTGCCATCGACTCCCGGTTTGCCATCATCACCTTTGACACCTTTTTCACCGAGAACGATATCATCAGCCAGATTATACGTTACATCGACGCCAGAACCGCCTTCCTTAGCCGTCGTCACAGCTGTCGTGTTCTTGCCATCCTTGAAATCAACGGTATTGCCAGTCTTGATTTCAGCCGTCTGCTTTCCATTGCCGGCAACATTGAAGCTGCTCTTAGCACCGAGGCCATTGAGGTTAGCTTTGACGTAGTAGATATCGTGGCCGTCTTCCGTGGCCGTATTCTTTGTAACCGTAACAGAGTCATCGGCTGCTTTGACTTCCGTCTTGGCTTTCTTCACGTCGCCGATATTGGCAACATTCGTAATCGTATCGCCACCAGAGGCTACGTTTGTAATCTGCTGGCCACCCATGTTGATGGTCGTCTTCGTAATCGTCGGACCACCGTTGATGGTTATGCCAGTATTGTTGATAGTTGTATCGCCCATCACAACGGAACCACTATCGCCCAAATCCAGATTCTTGTTCAGAGCGATAGCAATACCCGTTTCAGACGCAGTCGTCGTGATGTTCGTATCGCCTGTTACAGCGACCGTGCTACCCAACTTCTTAACGCCTGTAGTGGTGCTATTATCACCAGTAAAAGTCAGGCCATCTTCTTCTACTTTTCTCAGGTCTTCTTTTGCCGTAGCACTCAGATCTACAGCATAGTTCGTTACACGTTTATCAGCATCTGTAGTCGGCGTTACCGTCACCTTGTCACTACCATTCGTTACTGTCGTATCCTTCGCATTGACCGTATATGTCACATGGCCATCGTTTGCATCCGTTTCAGACGTTACAGTTACATTAGTACCCTGTGCAACGACTGTCTTATCGGCCGCAGCTACTTTCTTCAGCTGTGCTACGTTGACAGCATCCGTATCTACAGCACCTGCTGCCACGCCCGTAATCTGGCGCGTAATGTTGTTTGAAGCATCACCAATAGACACAGCTGCTCTGGTGGACTTCCAGGTGCCGGTCGTATCGGCCTTATGGTCCGTACCGAGGACGTCATAGCCTACAACATCTTTATTTGCCGTCGTCTTAGCACCGGAACCGATAGCTACGCCGTCTGCAATATTGGCTTCAGCATTCGTACCAATAGCTGTGCTATCGTGTTCGACAGCTTTCGCATTATTGCCCATAGCAATAGCCCTGTCCGCCGCTTTATCCGCATCTACTTCATGCGTATTAGTCTTTACACCGCCAGCGGTTGCACCTTCGCCGATAGCTATGGCCGCAGCACCGTTAGCCACACTGAAATGGCCATAGGCAGAAGCGCCTACACCATAGGCACGAGAAGCCGAGCCAATAGCCGTGGAGTCATTACCGCCAATGCCCTTACCGTCTGCAGGACCGCTAGCCTTAGCATTACTACCGATAGCAACCGCCGAGCTTGAGCCGTTTGCTTGAGAGCCTGTACCGAGAGCAACACCATTTTCAAGCGCATAAGATTGATAGCCTATAGCTACGGCATCATTGCCCATAGAGGACGACTCAGGCCCAATAGCCAAGCCGCCATGTTCAACGGCAACAGCTTTTTCACCAAGAGCAACGGCAGAATGAGAATAGGTAATCGCACTATTACCTATTGCAACAGAATTTTCCCCATGATTATTATTTGCTTCTTGGGCAGATTTATCCTGTGCCCTAGTTGGATTCCAATTTTTAACATTCTTACTTTCAGATGGAATATCCGGCTTATCATCCTTTTGAGGAGCCGTCTTGTAATCATAATTAGTTGCTCCAACACCGATAGCGACAGATCCACCGGTCGTGCTCTTCGCACCTTTGCCGGCTGCCAGGGACGTTTCGCCCGTTGCCGTCGCATCAGTACCAACAGCGATATTATCGATAACCGTTGCACTAGAGCCTTTGCCTAAAGCAATCGCATTTTCACCAGAAGCCGTGCCGCCGAGGCCGGCTAAGGTATTTTTGCCAGAAGCCGTGGAACCTTCACCGAAGGCCGTAGACGTTTCACCAGAAGCTACAGAAGCCTTTCCGAATGCCGTTGCATTTTCACCAGAGGCAACTGTTTCTGTACCAAAGGCCGTGGCCTGATTATTGGTCGCTTTGGTTTTTGAACCAAAGGCTGTGGAATTTTGATACCCATCAATCTTATAACCGGCAGAATAATATCCGCCTTCACCCGGCTTCTGTAAGACAGAATCTGTCGATTTCGCATCATCGACAGTAATTTTACCATTTTGGCCAATCGTTACCTTATGAATTTCACCGTGATAATCACGAATATACTGATTATTATCACTACCGGCTAAAACGACGTAATCATGGATTTCACCACTGCGTACATACTGTTTTAACTCCTTGTCATAGTTAAGTCTCTGATACGTTACACTATATGTTTTGCCATTATTGACATAGGCTACATACCCATTGGAGTCAATTTTCTGACCATTTTGTAGTGCAATTGCCCCACTTTTATCAATTTTTGCACCAGCCATTGTATCCGTGCCAAAGGCAACAGAATTCACCCCGGCAGCAACTGTACTATTACCCATCGAGGTAGAATATTCCGCAATGGCTCTGGTCCGATTACCAAAAGCTGTCGTACCAGCCGACATAGATTTTGTTTCAAATCCAAAGGCTACAGAATTAGTCTGTTCAGCACGAGTCCTTTCCCCAAACGCGACAGAACGGCCACCAGTAGCTTTAGTACTATTACCAAAGGCAACCGAATTTTGACCAGCCGTATCATCATCAGACTTAACGCCAGCCTGCGTACCATTACCAAAAGCGACTGAACCTAAGGCCAATGCTTTTGATCCTTCACCAAAAGCAACGGAAGCTCCGCCACTGGCAGTATTCGCTTGAAATGAACCCTTAAGAGTAGCGCCACCAAAGGCTAAAGCTCTAGTACCATCTGCTTTGTTACCAGAGCCGACAACCACTGCGTCAACCCCGTCTGCCACAGTTCCAACACCAATAGCTACAGAACGTTTGCCTTTGGCTGTAGCACCGCCAATAGCAATGGAATCTTCGCCTGCAGCCACAGCATTAACGCCAGCAGCCAAGGCATTCTTACCAGTAGCGCCACCATTTTTATAGTTGGTATCTGTAGCTGGTTTAACAGAATTGACGCTATAGTCATGGAAATCAGCAGCGCCACCGGACGTTGCCGCCGCTACTGCTCTCTTCAACTGCGCCACGTTGACGGCATCCGTGTCAGCAGCACCGGCTGCGACGCCTGTAATCTGGCGGGTAATTTTATTTTGGACATCACCGACGTCACCGACGGAAACCGCATTTTTCGTAGATTTCCAGGTAGCACTTCTATCGTTAGAAGCAGCATTGATTCTCGGATCATAGCCAGAGACACCGGCTTTCGTATTCGCGACGGCACCGCTGCCTAACGCAATAGAGTCACTCAGTCTGGCTTTCGCACCGCTGCCGATAGCAATACCATTGGTAGCACTTGCCTCAGTTTTCGCATTTGGACC
>OMUP01000110.1 GCA_900314255.1 uncultured Lachnospiraceae bacterium
TCATGGTATTGCCATGCTCTTGAAATTGGCTTAAATCTGTTATATAACGCCTTGATATGGTTTTCTAATGATTGTTTATGGAGTACATCGTCGATTCCGTCCAGTTCCGCGACTAATCGGGAATACAGCATTTCATATTCTGACAGGCTCCATTCATTCTTACTGCTATCATTCTCGTTCTTCACGAACTCATTAAGCAGGTATACAAGGCTTTCATGCCATTCAAGAAATAACCTCTGTGCATTTTCAATTCCATTCAGTTCTTCCGAAACTGTGTTTACTGCACTTTCCATGATCAAGTCATCTACCGGGATGCTATTGGCATACTGGCGATAATCCTGATGCAGCCTTACAGACATAGCATCTAATTCATCAAGTTCAGAAAGTGAGACAACATCAGCCTTATCCCATGTGCTATGATTTCTCCATCTATCGACTAATCCATTTCCTTCGCTGCTTCTGAGAATACAAATGTGCCTTTTCCCAACGATGTCTTTTGTGTCATTATAAGGCAGGCTTTCCTCCGCAGTCATATCAACCCAGCCGTCACAAATTTTCTCAGCAACCCATCTTCTATGCTCCGCCGCAATCATTTTTCTTTTATCTGTCCCACTTAATGATTTAAATGCATTTGCGGCTTCATAAACACCTTCAGACAGATCTATGCCAAGATAATGAAGCTTATACTTGATGGAAAGAACATTGGAAAGGCAAGATGCATGATAATAATCCGTCTGGTATTCCTTCTTCTTTTTTTCGAGATTTGAATTAAGTGTTCCAGACCAGATCAAATGCGTATTAAAAGACATCCTTTCTATATCTTCATAATCCGCCTTATCATTTACATTATCCTCCGCACAGACATAATGGATTCCACTTTTATCATTCGTGGGATGTTCACACTGTGAATTGATTGAAACATTTTTGCCTTCCAGCAAATTGTGAAAAATTCCTGCCATTTCGGAATTTTCCCTATCATTCCCCGCTGCAATGTATACATAATTGACATTGTTCCCACCATCAAGAATTTCTGCCACCTGTTCTTCTATTGATCCGCTTTTCCTTGTATGAAATCTTACACTTCCATATGAGCTTCCGGTCAACAAGTCATCGTGATCGTCTATCAGGAAAAATTGGCATAGCGCAGGCCTCTCTTTTAAATAAAAATCCTTTTCACTCTTTAATTTGCTCGTCCCCCAAACTTCTACTTCTATTTTTTTATCCATAGATTGTGCCGTTTCGAGACACACATCCAGAAAATTTTGGGCATCCAGGCCGAATCCAATCAGTAAAACCCGATATGTATTTGATGAACTCTCATATAAATACAAAGGCCGCTCATAAAGCAGATACTGAAAAACCTCATGTATCTTTTCTTTTCTTTCTAACGCTTTATTTACAATCGCTATACCAAATCCTCTCCCCAGTTCATCCCTGGTACAAAATGGCAGGAGAAGCGTTTCTAAATACTGAAATTCATCACGAAGCCTTGTGCAGGATCCAATTGTCACCTTAACTGGGTTAAGAACAACTGTTCCAAGAACAATTTTTATAAGCTGATCTTTTATGCGTTTATCGGCTGGGATTCCTTTATAATTAAAAATATCTGCGCCAAATACAACATCTTCAACTGCCTGCCTTGTTTTTCTATTAGACAGGTAATTCTTCTTCGCGTTTTTCACGATCTCTATCTGCTTATCTGATAAACCTATGGCTTTGCATAAAGTAACGCCAATAGCCTTTATATCCGCAAGATTGGGACGTTTTAAGTCGGCAGTATTTTCATCATAGTAGGGAGGAGTATACCATTTAGGCTGCTGCCAGTCATAATGTAGTGTGTTTAAGTCGAACAGGGACACGCCATCCGCAAGTATTTTATTGTCCCTCATATAAAACCCGAAATTGGAGGGATTTATATCTCCATGTATCAGATTATTTTCATGCAAAATCCTGATGCAGTCAGATAAAGATTTTAATGTCGTAACTATCTCAGATAATGCGTCTTCTGTCCTGGAATCACTGACAAGTATTTGTCTGCAGATTTCTTCAAATGTACGCATAGGAACATTATTTGTCCATATATATGGGCATTTGTAAGAATCATAATAAATTTCGAATTCCGGCACAAAAGAATATATCTTTGACAGTTCTTTGTTGTCAGACACAATCCTGTGAAGCCCGACATAGGATGATATATAAATTTCCGCTTCTGTCTCAAACTCCTTACTCTCATCAGCAAGATAAAACTTTTTTAATTTTCCATAATGGTTAAATCCCATTTGATCGGAATAAAACGCATCGAAACATATTGCCGATGCTCCTTGCTCATACCATGTGCCATCCGATGATTCACCAGCATCAAAGACAGTAAATGTCCTGCTATTTGCTCCGTTATAAAGCTCTATTTTCTCTCCGGCATTTATAATTACTTTATTCATCATGCGGCCCTCCTGACATCAGCAAAAGCAAAACTGCAATCATCCATGTTTTCAGCATTTCTTATATATTCTTTAAAATCATTAAAATTCCCGCTTAACAGGATGTTCTTTATATCCGGCTTTAACATATTGTGGTTGTACATCATTTTCCAGGCTCCGTCCGAGCACATCAAAATATTATTCACATTTGCAAGCTCCATTCTTCCTGATAAAATTTTCTTTTCAATCCCCTCCGTTGTAACTACCGGACA
>OMUP01000047.1 GCA_900314255.1 uncultured Lachnospiraceae bacterium
CATACACAACACCGGTCAGGAAATTATCACCAGCACCTGTTGTATCAATAGAATTTTCAAATGGTACGGCATCAGATCGATGAACTTCGCCATTCGACAGCCAGGCACACCCTCCTTTGCCTAAAGTCACAACTGGCAGTTTCGTATAACAGGCCAGAACCTTTAACGCCTCTTCAACAGATTCGGTATTAGTCATTTTCATGGCCTCTTTGTCGTTCGGCGTGAACACATCAACGTCCGGTAAAAACGATTTAAAGTTGTTAATATTCAGATCATCTTCCCACCCGGTATCAGAAACGATTATTGTCCCCTCTTTGTGCAGCCGCTTGGTCACCTCTGGATGTCCGATCGGAGCGAAGACTACTTTCGAATCCCGTAAATACTGATAAACGGTTTCCGAACTCAGCTGGTTTTCTCTCACTTCATTATTGTGAGTCAAAAAACTTCTGTCGTGTCTCCATGAGAACACACTGGTAACAACAACGGGATCTGATCCACCTTGAAAAAAATTGGTATAGCTCGAAAAATTCAATCTTTTTAAAAAGATTTCGCAAATCTTAGAAGCATCATCATTTGACAGAAAAGTTCCAAGGTCTGTTTTCATACCGAGTCCGTTTAAAACGACGGAAATAACAGCCGGTCCGCCGCCGAGCTGCATTGAAAAATTGTCAGCAAACACCTCTTCCCCAGGTTCAGGCAGACGAGTCATTCCATTAAATATCAAATCCAAATTTATCTGGGCGAACGTCTTAAAATCATACGCTTTCATATGCACCCCCATTAATCGTTCATATGAATGTACTCCGAATAATGTTCAAAAAAGACTTCTGTTAATTCTTTCGCAATTTCAAAATCATTAACAAGTGGATGTAACATCAGCCCCTTAATGGCATAATCCGGATTGTCATCAATGATTGCAGATACCGTACATCTTTCAAAATATTTGATTCTGCGTATCTGCTCTAATTGAAAATCATCAATCCTGCCGATATGTATCGGATGAGCGCCATCCGTATCAATGTCACACGTAATTTCAATCACATCATCATCTGCCAGCCCTGTGATTGCTCCTCTGTTGGGAACCGACAAAATCATTCTGCACGGTTTGTTTTCTGTAATTGCTTTGATAAACTTAAGTGCAACCGCCGCATAACCACCTTCGTCTGGAGACTGTAAAAACTCGTCCAGTTTAGGTGGAATCCACGTTTTCTTTCTTCTTGATCCACTTTCGACAGAGAAATATGCATTTTCTCTCTTGCCATAACCATTCATGTAAATATCAAATCCTTTTTCAAAATCGTCAGGAAATGATAATTTTGCCAACTGCTTTTCTATCTCCTTATTGATCAAATAGATCATCTCGCCGCGTGGATGTTCGGCCTTTTCCACCATTCCTAATGATCGATTGTGGCGATAATAGAAATACAGATACTCATTCAGCATCTCATCCCCGGAAATGCGTGCCATATCCCTTGTAAACAGGCGCATTTCCGAGTACTGATATACCCTTGGATCATTAAGAAGTTGTTCCTGAACGGACTCACCTTTTAATCTGGCGTTTCTAAACCATGAAAGATGATTCAGGCCATAGCATTCGATAGCCAGCGAGCCATAAGAGACCCCGAGAATCTCTTCCAGCTGTTTAATAAAGCCACTAGGAGCATCACAAATTCCATACACATTATTGAATCCCTGTGAACGCAATGCCTGTGTAATCACTCCGCTTGGATTTGTAAAATTAAAAATCAAATGAGAGGGATGTGCTATTTTTCTCGCCAAACTGCAATAACGAATCAATGTTGGAATTGACCGAATCGCCATAGCAAAGCCGCCGGCACCTGTAGTTTCCTGACCTAATATTCCTCTTTTCAGGCACTCCTTTTCGTCAAAGCACCTTCCTTCATCTCCGCCTGCTCGAATGGTAGTAATTATATAATCCGCATCTTTCAGTGCATATTCAGCGCTATCGGTACACTCAAACAAAAGATCCGGTCTTAATCTCGCCGCAATTCCCTTTGCAATTTCACCATAGGTGTGGAGATGCTGCTGATTGCAGTCCATCAGGACAATATGATCTACATTGATACTTTTAGCATTCGTTACAAGTGATTTGGTAAGAAATGCGGATCTGGCGCCCGTTCCTCCAAGAACACATAGTTTCATAATCTTTCCTCCGATTATAAAAATTCAAAGGTACTTTGCTATTTCTGATTTCAGCCATTCCAGCAATTCTGTATTTTCCTTCTCATGCTGATCTTTTGGTATGCGGTCATACAGAGTGTCTGCATATTCCAAAACCATTTTGACGTTCAGCGGCTTTTCAAGATTGCGAACAAATTTATGATAGTTGTTAAAATAAATATCACTCAGAACATCGTCCGGAAGCTTCAAACCAATGCAGTTTTCTTCAAATGCAGTAAAAGTTTCATCTGTTTCCAGTGCCCGCTGAAGAAATGTCACGGTTGCTTTCCAATGATCTGAAAATGTATCCGTGCCAAAAACAATTTTATCCGAGTACTCCGTAAAGAAATGCCGCCAATACTCTCTGTCCTTCGCAAAATTCT
>OMUP01000026.1 GCA_900314255.1 uncultured Lachnospiraceae bacterium
GCCATCCCGGATCGGACTGCAAGCAGTCCATCCGGTCCTGGCTTCGGTGCTGGCTTATGCGCTCAAAAAAAACCGGGCGCCCGAAGGTACGCCCGGATCAAGTGATCTCGTATAAAAGCATCCCTACGGCAGCATTATCCGCATCAGGTCAACGGGTCGAAGCATTGTGCTCTTCCTCTCAGCCCCGCGTGTAAAAGGGGCTCCCCGGCTGAATTTGTGTTTATTATAGCGCAGGATGCGGCAAATGCAACACCCTCAGATAAAGCAGCAGATCGGATATCCTCCGCTCATGCATGCAAGGCACAGGATGATCTGCAGCACCGTGCCCGCAACCGAGCTCCAGGCCGGGCGGCCGTACTGTCTCTCGCCCGTTGAGGCGTAGGTTCCGCCGCTGCTGAGCTGTCTGTAAAGCTGCTGATAGGCCTGATTGTCCGGATCAAGCTGCACGGCGGTGTTGGCGTGCTGAAGCGCCATCGCCTGATTGCCGGCCATGGAATTGGCCTGGGCGCTTAAGTAGTACCAGCGCGCGTCGCGGGGCTGGATCTGCGCAAGCGTGTTCAGGGCCTCCTGCCAGCTGCCGCTGCGGATATAATTCTGCGCCGCCCGAAGCCGCATGGACGTCTCGTCGTTCCCGCCCATCTGCTCTTCGTTTCCGGCGCCGCCAAAGCCGCCGAAGAACGAGCCGAACGGCCCGTATCCCCACCAGGTCTGCTGGTTCGGATCGCCATACCGGGCGCCGCCGCCCTGGCCGTACTGTCCGTCTGCATACGGTCCGCCATAATTCTGACCGTATCCGCCGGAAGTGCCGCCGTAGTTTCCGGACGAGCCGTAACTGCCGGATGATCCGTAGCTTCCGGATGAACCGTAGCTGCTGCCGTACGTCCCGCTGCTCCCGTAGGTGCGGTCATGCATGATCTGCGTATACGCCTGCTGCACTTCCTTGAACATTTCCTCGGCCTGCGCCTTGTTGGGATTGTTCACGTTGGCGTCCGGATGGTACTTCCGGCTCAGCTTCCGGTATGCTTTTTTTATTTCCTCCTCGGAGGCATCGCGGGGCACCCCGAGAACATCATATGGATCTCTCATTTCTGCTCTTTTCTGTGGATTCTGGCCCGGTAGGAATTCGGGCGCGTCCAAACGCCTGCGTACAGGATATTCTTAAGGATCGGGACATATTCGACGATGGGGAGCATCGCAAAAAGCCGCACCGCATCGCCCATCACACCGTTTAATACGGCAAAGACAAAGTTTTCATAGCTCTCGTCGCTCTCAGACGCCGCGCGCGCAGCGCTCAGGATGTTAAAGCGTCCCTTCTTTTCATCCTGTGTCCTGTCCTCAAATGCATCGGCTAGGTACACGAACTTTCCGAGACACATGCCGAAATCCCGCAGCAGAGCCTCCCATTCGTCCTTCCTCCAGGCAATGACCTCGGCAAATACCTGCCCGTACAGCCCGGCCGTCTGGTCGATGTCCGCATTCCGCGCCGCCTCCGCTTCGTAGAGTTTGCCCAGCGTTTCCTGAATCGTCTGCACTTTGGCCGGATATTTCTGCTGCAGCTGCGGCAGGAACTTTTCAAGCGCCTGCGCTTCTTTGTGCTTCACGGCGCTCCCGTCGTCCTTCCAGTCGTCCATGCATTTGTCATAGGAAAGAAGGATGTTCATGTCCGCGGCGTACACGGTCGCATCACTGATCCGGCGCTCCCGCTGCCGCACCGGATGGATGGCGCAGCGTTTCGTGTCAAGACTTATGTCCGGCTCATACAGCGCCGCGAGCAGCAGCGCGATGAAGGTCATGTCGTAATTCAGCGTCATCTGCCCGGCGCGGCCGTATGTATTCTGCAGCTGCTCGCACAGGCCGCAGTAAAAAGAGCGGTAGCACTCGTAGTCCTCTTTCGAAAGGGACTGTCGGTTGATGATGATGTATCCGGTCAAAGGCGCCTCCATGCTGTCTTTACATTACATGCTGCATTGTAAACGGCGGCAAAAAGTGTTGTCAACGGCGGGGATATTATAATTTAGCGAAAATTTGGTGAACAAACAAAAATAAAAAAAGCCCTTCAGCCTGGGCGATCCCCAAACCAAAAGACTTGCAAGTGCACCACCAGGGGCTCGAACCCTGGACACCCTGATTAAGAGTCAGGTGCTCTACCAACTGAGCTAGTGGTGCATTCCGTCGGTTCCTCTCGGTGACCAACGAATGACATTATAAGCAGGGTCAGAATAAAATGCAAGTACTTTTTTGAAATTTTTTCAAAAATCCGGGCCAGAAAATTTCCCATAGCCGCAGGCTATCGCTTCCATGGCAAATGTGTATTAGAAAAGCCGCGGCACGGATGCTATAGTAGGGCTCAACAGGCAAAGGCGCCGGTCCGATGAGGTCCGGCGTCTTTTTTTGTCTATGGCTTTTTCACAGACACCTATGGTGTAATGAAAGGCAGACAAGGGGAGGTATATATGAAGCACAAGGAAAAGAAAGACAATTTCACAGGACAATGGGGATTTATTCTGGCCTGCATCGGTTCAGCCGTCGGCATGGGCAATCTCTGGCGGTTTCCGGTTCTTGTCTCCGCCTGGGGCGGCATGACATTCCTGATTCCTTATGTACTGTTCGTCATTCTCATCGGCGCCACCGGCGTCACGGAAGAGATCGCGCTGGGCCGCAGTACCAAGTCGGGCCCTATCGAGGCCTTCGGAGCTGCCACAGAGCATGCCGGAAAAGGGACGAAACTCGGCGAGGGGATCGGGCTGATCCCCGTGATCGGTTCCCTGGCGCTTGCCGTCGGATACAGCTGCGTGGTCGGCTGGATCTTCAAATATGTCTATCTTGCCCTCACCGGACAGCTGATTGAAATGGGAAGCGACATGGACGCGATCGGCGGCATGTTCGGCTCGACCGCTTCCATGTTCGGCAACAACTTCTGGATCGTCATCGCGCTTTTCGTGACATTCCTCATCATGGCACTTGGCGTCGCGCAGGGCATCGAAAAGTCCAATAAGATCATGATGCCGATCCTCTTCGGTCTTCTCGTCGTTCTTGCCATCTACATCGGTTTTCAGCCCGGCGCGTCAGGCGGCTATCGTTACATCTTCACCGTCAACCCGAAGGGACTTACCGACCCGAGACTCTGGATCTTCGCATTCGGCCAGGCTTTCTTCTCCCTGTCCGTGGCCGGCAACGGCACGGTCATCTACGGCTCGTATCTGCCGGAAGAAGAAGACATCCCGTTCTCCGCAAAAAATGTCGCGCTCTTTGATACGATCGCGGCTCTGCTGGCCGCATTTGTCATCATCCCGGCCATGGCCACGTCCGGCGCAAAGCTTAGCTCCGGCGGCCCGGGGCTGATGTTCATCTATCTTGTAAACGTCATGAACCAGATGCCGGGCGGCGCCGTCGTGGAGATTCTTTTCTTCATCTGCGTACTGTTCGCAGGTCTCAGCTCTCTCATCAACATGTTCGAGGCGCCCGTCGCCACGCTGCAGCAGAATTTCCACATGAAGCGGCTTCCGGCCGTCTGCACGGTCGGCGTAACCGGTCTTGTCATCTCGCTGCTCATCCAGGGCATCGTGTCGCAGTGGATGGACGTCGTCTCCATCTACATCTGCCCGCTGGGCGCTCTGCTGGCCGGCATTATGTTCTACTGGGTATTCGGCAAAAAATATGCGCTTGACGCCGTCAACTTAAGCGCCGCGCATCCGCTCGGATCCCGCTGGTTCACCTTCGGCAAATATGTATACTGCGGCGCCGCTGCCGTGGCGCTCATCGCCGGCGCCATTCTCGGCGGTATCGGATAATTTTGAAAGGAGCTTTCCATGACACCTGAAATTTCAAACAAAATGGCTTCTCTGCACGGCTCCATGATCCGCGAGCTGTTCAAGCTCGGGGCAGACCCGTCTGTGATCTCCTTCGGCGGCGGCAATCCGTCGGCCGAGACGTTTCCTGTGAAGGAAATCGAAGAAATCGCCGCAAAGGTTCTCACAGACAATCCCGTTTCCGTGCTGCAGTACGGCCTGACCGAAGGGTATACGCCGCTGCGCGATACGCTCAAGAAATATCTGGCCGAAAAAGAAGGATTTGACTTCAACAAGAACGAACTATTCATCGTATCCGGCGGCCAGCAGGGCGCTGACCTGACGACAAAGGTCCTCGTCAACGAAGGCGACGTCGTACTGACAGAAGAGCCGGCCTTTGTCGGCTGCCTGAACACGTTCCGCTCCTATGGGGCAAAACTTGTCGGCATCCCGATGCAGCAAGACGGCATGGACACCGCAGCACTCGAAAGCACCTTGGCGAAGCTCTCTGAGGCCGGGGAAAAGGTGCGCTTTCTCTACACGATTCCGTCTTTTCAGAATCCGACCGGAATCACGACGACGGAAAGCAAGCGGCAGGAAGTCTACCGGATCGCAAAGGAATACGACATCATGATTCTTGAGGACAACCCGTACGGCGAGCTGCGATTCGCGGGAAAGAATGTCCCGACTATCAAGTCCATGGACACGGACGGGCGCGTCCTGTACTGCGGCAGTTTCTCAAAAACCATGGCGCCCGCGTTCCGGATCGGTTTTCTTGTCTTTGACAAGTCGCTCACAAGCCCGCTCAATGTCGCCAAGCAGTGTACCGACGTACACTCCAACGTGCTGTTCCAGTACATCTGCAACGAGTACATGACCAAATACGACTGGAACGCACATCTGGAAAATTCCCGGAAAGTCTACCGGCACAAGGCATCCCTGATGCTCGAGAACATGAAGCTTCATTTTCACCCGGATGTCACCTTCGGATCCCCGGAAGGCGGGCTGTTTGTGATGGCCTTTCTGCCGGGAGGCATGGATTCGTATCCATTTGTCAGGGAAGCGATTAACCGCGGCGTGCTGTGCGTACCGGGGTCTGCATTTCTGGCCGATCCGGCCGGGCATTCAAATGGTTTCCGGCTGAATTATTCGTCCCCGACGGATGAAAAAATCGTAAAGGGCATTGAAATTCTGGGGAAACTGACCTATGAATGGATTGAAAAACACTGACATTGCAGAGGAGGTTCAGTAAGAAATGAAAGTCAAGGCATTCAGTGCGAGACCGGACGAGGCCCCGTATTTTGACCTGTTTGCAAAGCAGTACGGCCAGGAACTCGAAAAGTGCCCGGACGCGCTTACCATGGACAACATTGATTCCGTCAAAGGCTTTGAGGGGCTCTCTCTGGTTCACGACGGGAATCTCACCGACGAGGTCCTGAAAGCCGCACATGACCGCGGCGTGAAGTACATCGCGCTGCGCACCATCGGGTATGATGGCATCAACCTGAAACTCGCGAGGGATCTTGGCATGCGGATCTCCAACGCCAGCTACTCGCCGTACTCCGTCGCCAACTACACGGTCATGCTGATGCTCATGTGCATCCGCCGCGCTCTTTACATTCTGATGCGTTCCCACACGGCCGATGATTCGCTCGGCAGCGCGCGCGGCATGGAGATGCAGAACATGACTGTCGGCGTCATAGGAACCGGCCGTATCGGAAAGGCCGTCATCCAGAACCTGCGCGGTTTCGGCTGCAAGATCATCGCCTACGACATTTATCCGTCCGACATCGCAGGCGTGGAGTATGTGACGCTCGACGAGCTCTACCGCCGCAGCGATATCATCACCCTGCACACCTTCCTCAGCCCGCAGACTGAGCACATGATCAACGCCGAGTCTCTCGCGAAAATGAAGGACGGCGTCATCATCATCAACGCGGCCCGCGGCGGCCTGATTGACACCGGAGCGCTCATCGATGCGATTGAGAGCGGCAAGGTCGGCGGCGCCGGCATCGACTGTGTCGAGGGCGAGGAATCCGTTGTCCGCACCGACCACCGGTATGGCGACCGCGTGACCAATCACGACTACATCATCCTGAAGTCGTTCCAGAACACCATCATCTCTCCGCACGTAGCCTTCTATACCGACCAGGCTGTGTCCGACATGGTGCGCTCATCGCTTGAATCCCTGGATCACTTTGAAAAGGGTGAAAAAGCTCCGCTTGAAGTGACAAACCGGTAAAACATCGTAAGAAAAGGGGCTGCCGCTGGTCTGCGGCAGCCCTCTTTTTCATTCATTTCCGGACCGGATGTTTTATCTGCATTGCGGTGAAAGAATCTTTCAGGAAGTCGACGAATTCCGTCAGACATTCCGGGCGGTATTTTCCCCGTTCCTGCAGATAGATATACCGGCACGGACGCCCCTCAATCGAAACAAGTTTCACATTTGCCGGCGCCCCGCTGGCATTCCAGTTGACCGAGGCGGCAAGCGCCACCCCCATATCCAGCGCAGCAAATTCCTTCATAAGCTGATACGAAACCGTTCTGGCACAGGTGAGCGGCATCGGTCCTCCGGCAAAAATCTGCCGGAAAAATTCCCGGTATGAATCCGATCCCGTCAGATCGATGAACGGCTCCGACCGCAGCCGCTGAACCGGAATCAGGCTCCGGGAAGAAAGCGGATTGTCCCGCGACACGGCAAGACAGATTTCCTCGGTCAGCAGCACCACCGCGTCAGACGGCAGTTCGGAGGCTACGCACGAATCAATCAGCACTTCGCAGTTCTCCGGCGCATCCGCGATGTCAAAGAGCACCTGCGGGCGCTTCACGGCAAATGCCGTAAACATGCCGCTTATGAGGTCCGCCGCCGATTTCAGGCAGACCCGAATCCTCGTTCTTCCGTCCGCGCTGCGCCGGATCTCCCGGGCGGCGCCGTCCAGCAGCGGAAAAACCTCTTCTGCCGCCTGAAGCAGAATTTCCCCTTCATGCGTCAGATCCATGCCGCGGCTGCTGCGGAAAAACAGCTTTGCCCCCAGTTCGTCCTCCAAATGCCTTATGGATTTGCTGAGCGACGGCTGGGCGATGGAAAGCTGCTGCGCCGCTTTTGTCATGTTGCCGCAGCGGGCGACCGCCGCAAATTCCCTCAGCTGACTCAGTTCCATGAACTTTACTCCTGATATTCAGGCGTTTTCGCAGCGCTTTCAGCCGGCGGCACCTCGTCCGGCGCCTCGATGATGAGCTTGCCGATCGGGTTGCCCTGAGCTGAAAACCGCTCCTCATACTCCGTCATCACATTGCCTTCCGAGAGGACCGGATCGGCGTGCAGATCCCTTGTTACAGCCAGAATCTTCCACCCCGCCTCTTTGGCGCTCTCCTCGGAGAAATCAAAAAGTGCCATGTTGTCCGTCTTGAACTCGATCTGTACGTTTTTGCGCCCGATGCGCGCAAAGCGGCCCAGATACGTCGTCGAAGTCAGGCGGCGCTTCGCGTGCCGGTCTTTGGGCCAGGGGTCCGAAAAATTCAGATAAATCCGGTCCACCTCGCCCGGCGCGAACACATCCTCGATCTGCTCCGCGTCCATGCGGATAAACCGCAGGTTGGGGAGCTGCTCCTCCTCCTGCTTCTGCACGCCCCGAAGCAGAACGCTTGAATACTTCTCAATCCCGATGTAATCAATATCCGGGTGCAAACGGGCCAGCGTCTGGATGAACTGCCCCTTGCCCATGCCGACCTCGATATAAAGCGGTGCCTTGTTTCCGAACTCTTCCCGCCAGTGCCCCTTGTGCTCCTGCGGCTGTGTATACACATACGGGCTTGCCGCCATCTCCTCGCGCGCGCCCGGAATATTCCGAAGTCTCATACCTTTCAATCCTTTCCGTGAGTGCTCTTTCCGGCTATTATACGTGCTGCCGCTTTTCATGGCAAATGATGCCGGTCCGTGTTATGATGGCATTGCTTTCCGGGACTGGAAGAAGCGTCTTCCGGTCCCGGCAGATGACAGAATGTTTCGCGCACTTCGGAGAATTCATGTTGAACAAGAACATTTTCAGGCGTACCATCGCTTTTCTGTGTACATTTGTCATTTTCATGCTGGCCGTGTACCCGGCCGCTCCGGTTCAGGCCGCCACGACCACAACGGCGCTTGACGAGGACGGATACCCGACGGCGCCGGATCTGGTTTCGGAGAATGCGATTCTGATCGACGCGGACACCGGGGCAATTCTGTACGAGAAAAATGCGCATGAAAAGAGCTATCCGGCCAGCACGACGAAGATTCTGACGGGGCTTCTTGCCTGCGAAAATGACTCGCTCACCGACACGGTCACCTTCTCGTCAACGGCTGCCAATTCGGTTGAGTACGGCGATTCTACGCTGGGATTCAGAACAGGCGAGGAGGTGACCGTGGAGCAGGCTCTGTACGGGCTTCTGCTCTACTCGGCCAATGAAGTTGCCTATGAGCTCGCCGAGTACACGGCCGGGAGCCTCAGCGCCTTCGTGGACATGATGAACGCGCGGGCCCAGGCGGTAGGCGCCACAGACACGCACTTTGCCAATGCCAGCGGCCTGTACGATGCAAATCACTACACGACAGCCTATGATATGGCCCTGATCGCGCGGGAATGCTTCAAGAATCCGACGTTCATGCAGATCGACTCGACCACGTACTACGAAATCGGGCCGACCAACAAGACCGACGAGACGCGCAAGTTCTACAACCGCAACAAGCTGCTGCCGGGACTTTCCCACGGCTATGCGTACTGCACCGGCGGCAAGACCGGGTACGTGGACGAAGGCGGCGACACCTATGTCGGCTCTGCCGAAAAGGACGGCATGCGGCTGATCGTGGTGCTCTTCCGTTCCACGGAGGACGGGCGGTTTGACGATGCAGAGGCTCTGTTTGAGTGGGGCTTCCGTTCCTTCTCGCACTACGCGCTGAGCAGTATCGCGTCCGCCGCGAATTTCACGGGCACAAACTTCCTGAAAAGCGCCTCTTCACTGTCCGGTTCGTACAGCTTCGGCTTCACAACCTCCTACGTCACAGCGCCCACCGGCGCCGATCTGAAAAATGTAACCATGACATCGGACTCCGGTACCGGAAACTTCGACGCGCTCAGCAGTATTTCAGCGCCAGTCACATTTATGCTGGGCGATCACACCGTGGGCACCTCGACGCTTCAGCTTAACACCGGAATATCCTCCGCCGGCATTGTGCTGCCGGATGATCTGCCGGCCGCGTCAGGAAGCGCCCTCACCACAACCACAAAAAAGAGCGTTGTCATCAGTCTCTGGATTCCTGTCATCGCCGCCATCCTCTATCTAATCTACCGCTGGCGGAAAGCCGCAAAACTGCGGGAACAGCGCCGCAGCCAGATCATACAGCTGCGCCGCCGCAGGGACAGAGATTCCCGCAGAGGATACTAAGCGGCTGCTGCCCGCTCTCTGCCTGCACGCGCCATCTCAAAAAGCACCGCGAAGCGCCGGTTTCCCGGCTGCCTCGCGGTGCTTTTTTCATATCCTTAATTTTTTCTTATGTCACGTTTTCTCCGGCGCTGTGCTCTTTTTTGTCGCGGGTGCTTTTCTGCCGGCGGACTTGCGGACCGTCTTTCTTTTAACCGTCTTTGCGGCCTTTCCTGTCCCTTCATCTGTCTTCTTTTCTGCCGCGGCCTTCTTCGCAGCGGAGCGTTTTGCCAGCACCGCGTTAAACTCATAGACAGCCACGCCAAACGGCGGAAGATCCACGAGCAGCGACTGCTCCTGACCGTCGCAGTCTCCCTTGTCCGTGACAAGCTGTTTCTTCTGGTGTGCTTCGTCGCTTCCCAGAACCAGCTTGTAGGTGCCCGGCACCGGTGCACCGATGCGGAAATTGCTGCGCTCTACCGGCGTGAAGCTGATGCAGAAAAGAAGATTCTTCTTCTTTTCCGGATCCCAGCGCACCCAGCGGTACACGGAATTGTCCCGGTCGTCCGCATTGATCCACTGAAATCCCTCCGGGGTGTAATCCGTGGCGTACAGCGCCGCGTAGTCCCGGTTGAGACTCATGCACTTGCCCACGAAGCTCTGCAGATCCCTGTGGCTCTCGTCATCGAGCAGATACCAGTCGAGCTGATGCGCCTCCGACCACTCGTTCCACTGTCCGAATTCCTGGCCCATGAACAGAAGCTTCTTGCCCGGATGCCCCGCCATATAGGCATATCCTGCCTTCAGGTTTGCGAACTTCGACTCCCGGTCGCCCGGCATCTTGCCCAGCATCGAGCACTTCAGGTGCACGACCTCGTCGTGTGAGAGAACCAGCACAAAATTCTCGCTGTATGCGTACATCGTCGAGAACGTAAGCTTGTTGTGATTGAACTTGCGGAAGTACGGATCCAGCTTCATGTATTCCAGGAAGTCGTGCATCCAGCCCATGTTCCACTTGAAGGTGAATCCAAGGCACTCTCCGTCGTCCGGATTGCCCGTGACATTCGGCCACGCCGTGGACTCCTCGGCGATCGTGACTGCCTGCGGATAATTCTCCCGGATCATGTGGTTCACATGCTTCAGAAAACTGATGGCTTCCAGATTCCCGTTGCCGCCGTAGCGGTTCGGAACCCACTGGCCGTCCGAGCGGCCGTAGTCCAGATACAGCATCGACGCCACCGCGTCAAAACGCAGACCGTCGATGTGATACCGGTCAAGCCAGAAACCAGCATTGGCCACGAGGAAATTGACAACCTCATTCTTCCCGTAGTCAAAGACCTTCGTGCCCCAGTCCGGATGCTCACCCTTGCGCGGGTCCGCATACTCATACACGCAGCTGCCGTCAAACTCGGCAAGCCCGAACTCATCCTTCGGGAAATGAGCCGGCACCCAGTCCAGAATCACGCCGATTCCCTGGGAATGCATGTAGTCGACGAAATACATGAAATCCGCCGCCTGTCCGTAACGGGCCGTCGGCGCATAGTAGCCGGTCACCTGATAGCCCCAGGAACCGTCAAACGGATACTCCGCGATGCCCATCAGCTCCACATGCGTATAGCCGAGCTTCTTGACATAATCAGCCAGAAGCGGCGCGATATCGCGGTAGTTCATGAAACCGTATTCTGTGCCGTTGTCTTCTGTCCGCCACGAGCCCAGATGACACTCGTAAATATTCATCGGCGCCTTGAGGTGATCTTCTTTTTTCTTCGCGGCAATCCACGCCGCGTCATGCCAGTCATAGCCGGAAAGCTCCGTCACAACCGACGCCGTATCGGGCCGCAGCTGCGCCTGATTGGCATACGGATCCGCCTTGTACAGCGCCCGGCCGTCCGCCGAGATAATCAGAAACTTATAAAACTGTCCGCGCTTCACGCCGGGCACAAACAGATCGTATATGCCGCCGTCCGAGACAGGCTTCATGTCATACCCGTAGCCGCTCCATCCGTTGAAGTCACCTACGACAAATACATCCCGCGCCGTCGGCGCCCAGACGGCAAAGTAACAGCCTGCTTCTCCGTCTCTGCTGCACAGATGTGCACCCATCTTCTCATAGATCTTGTAGTTTGTTCCCTGACCAAACAGATAGGCATCAAACTCCGTGATCTTCACGTCTTTTAAGTCACGTACCCCGCCTATGCTCATGCGAAACCCGCCCTTTCTGTATATTGGCCACAAGTCAGCGGAAAATGCCGCACTACTATGGCTCTCCTCCGCTTTCTCACGTCCCTGTTCTTTCCCGTTATTATAGCACAGCGTCATGCGGGTGTGCTATACTCATATTCTCAGGCACAGCCGCGTCCTGCGGATTCTGCCTATGTTCCGGTTCAAGAGGAGGAATTCCGGTATGTTTTATCTTCTGTTCCCGGAGGCCAGTCTTCGCGTCATGACGACGGCCGCCGTGGTGTTTTCATGTCTGCTGACATTTGCCGCGCTGGGCTGCCTGAAGGACAAGCTTCCGAAGGACGGCGGGCGTGAGTTCGCCGTCAACGGAGCGAAGTCCGTCGGCAAGCCCCGGGGAGCCGGGCTTCTTCTGATCTTCGCCTTTGTCATCACCGCACTGCTCTTCCTGCCGGGAAGCATGGAGCTTTTGATCTATCTGATCCTTGCCGTGGTGGAGATGCTCTCGGGATATTTTGACGACGCTTCCGACAAGCCCTGGGGACGGCTCGTGAAGGGGCTTCTCGACTTCGGTGTGGCACTCGTGTGCGCCATCACCTGGCTTGCGAATAACCCGTCCACCTTCCGCATCGCCATCAGCGGCGCCGAAGTGGCCATCCCGCGGCCCGTTTATGCGTGCCTCATCATCGTGCTCATCTGGGCTTCGATCAACGTAGTCAACTGTTCGGACGGCGTGGACGGCCTGTGTGCATCGCTTTCGGCCGTGACGCTGTTCTCCGTTTTCCTGATCCAGCTGCAGCGGGGTCAGGACAGCACCTACAGCCGTCTCAACCTGATCCTCATCGTCGTGATCCTTGCCTATCTGTGGTTCAACTCGTCCCCGAGCATCCTGCTCATGGGCGACGCCGGTTCCCGCGCCATCGGATTCCTGATCGCGCTGGCTTTCCTGAAGCTCGGGTATCCGCTGCTGTTCATTCCGCTCACCATAATCATGATTCTGGACGGCGGCCTCGGCCTCGTGAAGATCACACTCATCAAAGTCACGCACCGCAACCCGCTCAAGAACCTGCGCACACCGATCCACGACCATTTCCGCAAAAACAAAGGCTGGTCGGACACACAGGTCGTGGCGCGCTTCACAATTATCCAGGCACTGATCGGACTCGCTGTCGTCTACGCATTCTTCTGATATCGTAAGCCAGGACTGAACCTTCTGGCGGTGTCACCGGGAATGAGAAACAAACTTGTTTCCGGTGCATGAGTGCCGTAATCAGATTGACGGTGTCACCGGAAATTAAGAACAAACTTGTTTCCGGTGCGCCGGCGGGGTGAACCGGAGGCACAGTGTCAACGGGATTCAGGAAGCAAGTCATTTCCGGTGCGCCAAACGGGTAATTCGGGCCGTGATTGTCAACGGAAAATAAAAATAAGTCATTTCCGATGCCTGAAACGCTTAATTCAAGGGCAAAACGTCAACAAAAATAACAAGTAAGTCGATTTCCGATGCGCGGTAATCCTGAATCGGCCGAAAAAAGGCACCGGAAACTGCCGAGATGGCAGTTTCCGGTGCCGGTCAATCTGAATTTTTCGGGAAGGATCACCGGAAATGAGGAGCAAACTAGTTTCCGGTGCCTGCCAGGCCAGCCTGGCCCCCGGATGAGTCACCGTATCTTACTGCTCTTTCCTTTTCCCTGTCTTCTTTCCTTCCTTCTCCCGGTCGGCCTTTTTGGCTTCTTCCGCCTTTTTGCGCATCCGCTCTGCTTCCTTTTCCTTGCGCAGCCGGATTCTGGCGGCGCCCTTTTCATCGGTCTGTTTCAGAATGCGGATGCCGTAATACAGGCCGCTCGGCGCCTGTCTCACCCGGAAACGTCCCTTGATCAGGCCGTGCTCCGGGCAGGCAAAAAGCCCGTAGGCGTGACCCTGATTGTCCACAAACCAGCGGACCTTCCTGCTCAGCGGCTTCCCGCAGATATAACAGCGGGCCTGCTGAAGATCCTTGTTTTTCATGGCGCTCTCGCGCTCCGTGAATCCCCTCGTCACATATTTCTCATAGGTGCCGAAGTTCAGGTGATATTCCTTTGCCCGGCTGTCCGGAATCCGGTACAGATCCACACTCTGGTAGCGCCCGAAGCGCTCCAGGTCGATGGTCTGAAAGATGTCTGCCGTGTAGCGGGCGTCCGCGATGGCCCGGTGAAAATGCCCCTCTTCCTTGTTCAGGCCGGCCTCCCGGAACGCATTTTCCAGGCTGGAGCGTTTCTTTCCGTCCTGGTACTGCAGGCTGTAGAGCTTCTGCGCGTCCAGATACAGAAACGGCATCGGAAACGGGTTGGGAATCCGGTAGAACGCCATATTCCGCTCCAGCTCCGTGAGGTCGCCCGGTCCCCACGTGACGAATGTCGGATCCTCTCCCGCGAAGGCCAGAAGCTCCCGGCAGACTTCCGGGAACGGCTGTCCTTTTTTCAGATCCTTCATCGTATAGGAGAGCATCCGGCGCACCTGGTAGTGCAGAGCGTGATAGACCTTCGGCCTGATGAGCGCCGAGAACTCACCGTCAGGCTTCAAGTCCTGTGTCAGGCGTATGGCGCCGATCTCGATAATCTCAAAAGGAAGGGCGGGATTTTGTTTCTCCCGCCCCTCCGGACACTGGTTCCATTCCAAATCAAAAACAATATAGTTCATATGTGCGTCGCACGGCACGGATCACTTCTGGTCCCTCTCTGCAAGCAGATCGCGGATCTGCGTGAGCAGTTCCTCCTGCGTGGGGCCAGCCGGCTTCTCCGGCTCTTTCTCCTTGTTCTTCTCTGCCAGTGCCTTCAGTTTCGCCTCGGTGCTGTTGAAAGCCTTGACGATGATAAAGAGCACCAGCGCCATCAGCAGAAAATTGATGACGGCATTGAGGAAATTCCCGATGTTCAGGTACGAGTCGCCGAGCAGATGGACCTTTATCGAGGAAAGATCCGTGCCGCCGAACAGCCCGAGAATCGGGTTAATGATGTCCCCTGTCAGCGAATCCACGATCGTCTTGAACGCACCGCCGATGATAACGCCGACTGCCATGTCCAGCACATTGCCTCTGGCAATAAATGCCCGGAACTCTTCAAAGAACTTCTTCATCTTATTTTCCCCTCCTCTTCTGCCACAGGTTTTCCCAACCGGCAGGAAGCTTACGCCTCCTGCCTATTATTTCACAGACGCACATGCTTTTTCAAGCTCTTTGATCACGATTTTCAGCGCCTTGATCCGGGCATACTTCTTGTCATTGCTCTCCAGGATATGCCAGGGCGCAAATTCCGTGCTGGTCTTCTGAAGCATCTCGTTGACGGCGCCCTCATACAGATCCCACTTCTCCCGGTTGCGCCAGTCCTCGTCCGTGATCTTCCACTGTTTCTCCGGTGTGTTCTGCCTTTCTGTGAACCGCGCCAGCTGGGTCTGCTTGTCGATCTGGACCCAGAACTTGATGATGACCGCCCCCCAGTTGTGCAGTTCATACTCGAACTCGTTGATCTCGTTATAGGCGCGCTGCCAGTCATTCTCCGAGCAGAACCCCTCAAGTCTTTCCACCATCACGCGGCCGTACCAGGTGCGGTCGAAGATGGTGATGTGACCGGTCTTGGGGAGTCTTGTGAAGAAACGCCACAGGAAGTGGCGGGCCTTTTCGTGCGGCTCGGGGCTTGCGATCGGCTCGACCACGTACCCCCTCGGGTCCAGGGCCCCGGCGATCCGCTTGATGTTGCCGCCCTTTCCGGCCGCGTCCCAGCCCTCATAGCCGATGATAACCGGTATCTTTTTGCGGTACAGCTCGTAGTGAAGCTCCCGCAGCCTCTTCTGGAGCCGGTCCAGTTCCGGCTTGTACTCCGCCTCCGGGATCGTCTTGTCAAGCGGAATGTCGGAGAGTTTCGGAGCCGGCAGCAGCCGGAACGGATTCTGACGGATCGGAGCAGCCACATCGGAGTTGCGCAGCGCTGTCTCAATTCCCTGATTCAGGTAGTTCAGCGTCTGAAGCTCCGCCCATTTCCGGTCTCTGGCGTCGATGATGTACCAGGGTGCCGTCGGG
>OMUP01000081.1 GCA_900314255.1 uncultured Lachnospiraceae bacterium
ACGGAAGACGGAATTCAGAAAAATGCCATTCATTTCAACAAGAAGACGGCATTTGTCGAGAATTTTGCTCCGTCTGACATTACGGTCGGAAACTATAAGAGCTGATCAGGCAGAAAGAAAGGAAGTACGATGAGCAGTAAGAGCGACGGGATGAATTATGCTCCGAAGGGCAAACCGGCAGCGGTTGTCGGCCCGGGCGAGTTTAAGATTGCGGCGATGCATCTGGATCACGGCCACATCTATGGCATGTGCAACGGGCTCACGGAGGCCGGTGCCGAGGTAAAGTGGGTGTATGATCCGGATCCGGAAAAGGTCAAGGCTTTTCAGAAGGCGTTTCCGAATGCAAAGGCGGCCCGCAGCGAGGAAGAAGTCTTCGAGGACCCGGAGGTAAAGCTGGTGGCCGGCGCCCATGTGACGAGCGAGCGCTGCGCACTGGGACTGCGCGCGATGGCAGCGGGCAAGGATTATTTCACCGACAAGGCGCCGCTCACGACGCTTGCACAGCTGCAGGCGGCAAAGGATATGGTGAAGAAGACCGGCCGCAAATACATGGTCTACTACAGTGAGAGAATTCATGTAGAAGCGGCGGTTTACGCCGGGTATCTGGTTGAGCAGGGCGTCATTGGCCGGCCGATCCATGTGGACGGGTTCGGCCCGCACCGCGTCGGCAACCCGAAGAGCCGCCCGGACTGGTTCTTTGAGAAGGAAAAGTACGGCGGAATTCTCTGCGACATCGGCAGCCATCAGATCGAGCAGTTCCTGTATTACTGCGGCGTGAAGGATGCCAATGTGCAGTACAGCGAGGTTGGCAACTACAATCATCCGGATCACCCGGGCCTGGAGGACTTCGGCGACGCAGTTCTGGTCGGCGACAACGGGACGACGCAGCACTTCCGTGTGGACTGGTTCACGCCGGAGGGCTTAAGCACCTGGGGCGACGGGCGGACATTTATCATCGGAACGGACGGTTACATTGAGCTGCGCAAATACGTAAATGTCGCGACGCAGAAGACAGGCAACCACGTGTTCCTGGTCAACAAGGACGGCGAGCAGCACTTCGAGGTCGACGGGCTGGTCGGCTATCCGTACTTCGGACAGCTGATTCTGGACTGCCTGAACCGCACTGAAAACGCCATGACACAGGATCACGCGTTCAAGGCAGCCGAACTGTCTGTGAAAGCAGAAATGATGGCAAAGAATCTCACGCCGATCATCAGGAAATAAACAGATGTGACAGCATTAACAGCATATTTGCCCCGGGGTGCAGTTTCGAAAGCATCCCCGGGGCTTTTTGCGCGGATTTAAGAGGCTGATTCAGAGTTGGAAGCGGTTTGCATCAACTAACTCAGCAATGCAGTTTGTTCTTGCGCTTTGATGAATGTTTTGGCGTGTTATTTGGCGCAACTAATTCATCAAAATTGAATTAGTTGGCTGTTTTGATGAATGCCTGGGGAGTTCGGCATAACTAATTCATCAATATTGACTTATTTGACTATTTTGATGAATGTCTGGGATGTTCGGGATAACTAATTCATCAAAATATGACTTATCTGGCTAATTTGATGAACTTCTGAGAAGGTAAGACATAACTAATTCATCACAGTAACTTATAGTAAGTCAAAATGATGAATAAAATGGGAGGTTTGTGCCAACTAATTCATCAAAAGGCAAGATATGGAGGCTGATTTGCTGAATCCAGGGCTTAAATCAGGCCTTAATATTCATCAAAAAGCATGTTATCGAGGCAGTTTTGCTGAATGCCGCCGCCGTCCGGCGAATCTGGCCTCCAGAATCAGGCGGCTTCCACCGCGGCTCCATCAAAGAGGCCGCCGCCGTCAGCCAAGCATTCTGAAATCCTCCGAAATATGGTACAGTAACGGAAGATCACAGCAGCACGCGGGAGATGAATGCCGATGTATACAGATGCTGAAAAGAAAGTGAAATTTAATCTGAACAATGATCCGGAGTCTAACAAGCCGCTTTGCACCGAGATTTCCTGGAGAGAGTTTTTTGATGATGCGACGCTGAAAGAGGCTGAACATCCGAAGACACAAAGGAAAATCTGGAGCCTGAACAAGAACTGGGAGGCGCTGTACGGACGGTTTGCGCCGGACAAGGAGGATATCAGAAAATACGGGAAAGCGTTTCTGGAAAAGAGATATTCGTACTTCGCACACAATGACGACTATGTGGTGTCGATTGAAAACTTTCCGTCAAAGCCGGGAGAACAGATCGCCGCAGACAGCCTGAAATGCACATGCCAGGCCGGCCGCGCGGGAAAACACTGCGTCCATGAGGCAGCTGTTCTGTACGCGTATGAAAAGCAGTGCGGCGGGCTGCTGACGGTACGGGAAAGCGATCATGCTTACTACAAGCGGGTGGGAAAACTCCGCAAAGATAAGCAGAAAAAGAAGCTGGATGAGCTGAAGAAAACATATGGAACGGACCCGGTCCCGGCGCTGGACTTTTTCCAGGGCAGAAAGGATCCGGACGGACTGCTTCTGTACGATATGAAGGCGGCGCTGGAGACATTTGCCACAGATGCGTACAGCATGCAGGTGGCCAATGAGGCGCTTGCCAAGGCGGCGAAAAAGGAAGGAACGTTCCATGTCCGCGTGAACGAGATCGTGAGCCGGGAGGGCGTGCGCAGTCTGAGCGGGTATATACAGATGATCGATTCTGCCGGCGATTTTTGGTTTGATGCCGGGGAGGCTGTTCTGACAGGGAACCGCCTGACGTGCCGGACGCGGGAGGGATACACGGACAGCGAATGCGGGGAATTTAACAGTGAGAACAGGCTGAATATCAGCGGGCTGATCCTGTGCTCACTTCTGTGGGATGAGGCGGACAGGCTGAATGCGGCGGCATCTGATTTTACGGATGCGAAGGCGGACCGGTTCTTTCAGAGACTGGAAGCGGCGCAGGACAAGGCGGCGCGGAAAAAGGAAGAACCGGTGGAAGAGCGGGAGAAGACGGTTGAACTTTTCCCGAGAATTCTGATCGACAACGGAGAGGCGGCGATCGGTTTCCGCATCCGAAACGGGAATGGCAAATGGATTGTCGTGCGCAACGCAGGGGATCTGGTGTACGCCTGGAAGAGGCGGGAAAAGCTGGAACTTTCCAAGACAGAAAGCATCGATTTTAATCAGTGCACTTTTACGGATGCGTCTGCGCCGCTGTTTGATTTTATTTCGCGCCAGGTGGGTGCGGTGCATGATGCCAACGAGCAGATCGAAAACCGGAATCAGTTCCGCAGTATCCGGAAGCTCAAGGTGACGGCCCGGGTGGAGCTGAGAGGGGCCGTGCTCGATCATTTCTACGATGTCTGCGACGGCAGGACCGTCGAGTATCAGGATAAGACGAACCAGGTGAAAGAAGCGGAAATCCCGGTCGGGCACCGGGATATACGGATTGCGCTGACGGCGGACCGGATTGCGGATGCAAGAGGGCGTTTTGCCGGCGTCGCGGTGCACGGCCTGATCCCTGTGCTGCTGGCGGGCAGCGGGACTCACCGCTATGTGCTGAACAAAGACGGGCTGTCGCGGGTCAGCCGGGAGGAGCTTGACATGATCCGGCCGTTTGAGTCGGTAGCGGATGCCTCCGGCTTTTTCCGCTTCCAGGTGGGAATGGATCACCTGCAGGAGTTCTACTACCGGGTGGTGCCGCTGTTTTTATCCAGCCCGAATGTCGATTTTACGGATAACGCGGAAGAAGAGGCTGAAAAACGGCTGCCTCCGGAGCCTCACTTCACGTTCTGGATGGATCTGCAGGATCTGGACGAACAGAGCAAAGAGATGGCAGATGCCTGCCTGCAGGAACTCACAGGCGCGAAACCAAAGCGCGGCGAGCACATTCTCCTCACGGCACGGCTCACGGTTTCGTACCAGGATTCCGGGAAAGAGGAGCAGAGGACATACCGGCTCGCTCCGGCGGGAAACGAAAGAGAGGCTCCGGCGGGAAACGAAAAGCCGGCACAATTGCAGGAATCCGGGAACGGGGATGCTTACCGCGACGTGATCCAGGAAGACAGAGTCGTGAAAGCGGCGGCAAAAGAATTCCCGTACTGCGCTTTTGAGAACGGACAGACGGATCGTCCCCTTTTTGCCAAGACGCTCAGCGATGAGAAAATGTTTGACTTCCTGCGCACCGGGATCGCCGGCCTTGAACGCTACGGCCAGGTGAACGGGACCGAGGCGTTCCGCCGTTTCAAGATCCGGCCGGTTCCGCAGGTCAAAGTCGGCATTTCAGTGGAAAGCGGCATCATGGATCTTTCGCTGACGTCATCAGACCTGAATAAAGAAGAGCTGCTGCGTCTTCTGCAGAGCTACCACAGGCGCCGGCGCTTCCACCGGCTTTCGTCGGGCGAATTTGTCGATTTGTCAGATGACGCCGGACTTCAGGCGGTGGACGGGATGCTGGGCGGTCTGGATCTGACTTCGGAGGAACTTGCAAAGAACAGCGCAAAGCTGCCGCTGTACCGCGCCCTGTACGTGGACCGTCTGCTGGAAGAGCATGAGGCAGTCGTGGCGTCCCGCGACCGCATCTACCGGGCGCTGATCCGCAATTTCCGGACCATCCGCGATGCGGAAAACGAGCCGCCGGCATCTTTGGACAATGTCCTGCGCCCCTACCAGGCGTACGGCTTCAAGTGGATCAAGACCTTGGAAAATGCCGGATTCGGCGGCATTTTAGCCGACGAGATGGGACTCGGGAAGACACTTCAGATGATCTCCGTTCTGTTTTCCGATTACATGGACAATGGCGTAAAGAAGCCGTCCCTTGTCATCTGCCCGGCTTCTCTTGTTTACAACTGGCAGGAAGAGTTTGAGCGTTTTGCGCCGCAGCTGAAGGTCGTGCCGGTCACAGGCGGCGCGGCCCAGAGGAAGAAGGCACTTTCACAGCCGGAGGACGCGCAGGTTTATGTGATTTCCTATGATCTGCTGAAGCGCCACATCGCGCAGTTTACAGACAAAACGTTTCATTTTGTCGTGCTCGATGAGGCGCAGTATATCAAAAATGCCGGCGCGGCCGTATCAAAATCGGTGAAGACGCTGCAGTCCGATCACCGGTTTGCGCTGACCGGAACGCCGGTGGAGAACCGACTGTCAGAGCTCTGGAGCATTTTCGATTTCCTGATGCCGGGCTTCCTGTACAGCCGGAAGGATTTTGAACAGAAATTTGAGATCCCGGTCACGAAAAACAAAGACGAGGCGGCCGCCGGCAGGCTCGCGGAAATGACGGGGCCCTTTATTCTGCGCCGCCGCAAGGCGGATGTCCTGCGCGATCTGCCGGAGAAACTGGAAGAAGTCCGGTATGTGCCGATTTCCGGGCAGCAGCAGAAGCTCTACGACGCGGAAGTTCTTCACATGAAAGACATGCTCGGAAAACAATCGGACGGCAGCGGCAAGATTCAGATTTTCGCAGAGCTCACCCGGATCCGGGAGATTTGCTGCGATCCGTCGCTGCTTTTCGAGGATTATCAAGGCGAGAGCGCCAAGCGGGAGGCCGTGATGGGGCTGATCCGGCAGGCCATGGACGGCGGCCACCGGATGCTTCTGTTTTCGCAGTTCACATCCATGCTTGCCCTCCTGGAGGAAGACCTGAAGCGGGAGAAAATTCCGTATTATCTGCTGACCGGCGCGACGTCCAAGGAAAAGCGCATCCAGCTGGTGCACGCCTTCAACGAAAACGATGTCCCGGTTTTCCTGATCTCGCTGAAGGCCGGCGGCACCGGCCTGAACCTGACAGGAGCCGACGTCGTCATCCACTACGACCCGTGGTGGAATCTCGCGGCACAGAATCAGGCGACCGACCGCGCCCACCGCATTGGCCAGACCAGGCAGGTGACAGTCTACCGGATGATCCTGCGCAGCACGATTGAAGAGAAGATCCTGAAACTGCAGGAAACCAAACAGGACCTGGCGGAATCCGTCCTCTCCGGCGGCGGAAGCTCGATCACCGACCTGAGCAATGAAGAACTGATGGAACTGCTGGGATAAACTGCCGGAAGCCCGCCCGGGCGCCGGCATGAAAAAGGAGAAGGAAAGCGCGGCTTTCCATGGCAAATGCATGAATACGAAATTTAGTCACTGCGCGATAAATTACACGAAACCGATCGGGGATCTGGTACTGCCAGGGGCCGGAACACGGAGCGGAGCCGGGGCTGAATCCAGGGCCGGATCAGGGACTTGTGCCGTGGTCTGCGGCCGGCCGGATTTCAGCCGCCTCTCGCCGGAGCTGAAGAGCAAGCTCATCCGCGACGGCGAGTATTATCTTGAAAACTACACATTTCCGCCGATCGCGCCTTCGCTGTACATGGGCTATCAGCGGACCGGCGACCGGATCCATTTCGAGGATGTTTATTTTACGAAGCGCATGGCACTGGGCAGCCTGGTGCTGGCGGAGTGTGTGGAGGGCAGCGGCCGTTTTCTTGACAAGATCACGGACGGGATCTACTCCCTCTGCGAGGAGACGGGCTGGTGGCTGCCGGCGCACAACAGCTACTCAAAGCGCCTGAACGCCGAGACGGGGCCCGCGCCCGCAAGCGCTCTGCCGGACCCGGACCGCCCGATCCTTGATCTGTTTGCCTGCGAGACGGGCGGGATTCTCGGCATGGTGTACGACCTGCTCAAAGAGAGCCTTGCACAGGTCGACCCGCTGGTGCCTGTGCGCATCCGGGAGACACTTGAAAGCCGGATCATCCGGCCATTTCTCACCGAGTATTACTGGTGGATGGGCGACGGCTCGCGCGAGGTGAACAACTGGACGACCTGGTGCGTGCTCAACGTCCTGATCACCTGCCTGACAATCGGCGAAAGCCAGGATACAAAGCGGCGGGTCCTGCGCCAGGCAGCGGAATCGCTGGATTACTTCCTCGACACATATGCACAAGACGGCTACTGCAGCGAAGGCGCCGCCTACTATTCTCACGCCGGCCTGAACCTTGCCGATGACCTGGAACTCCTGAACAGCGTGACAAATGGCGCTTTTCAGGCGGTGTCCGAAACCGGGTTTGTGACAAATGTGCTCCTGTACATTTGCCGTGTGTACGCGGAAAATGGCTGGTACATCAATTATTCGGACTGCGCGGCGTACCTGGAGGGCAATGGCCTGCGGGAATACGCGGCCGGCAAAGCATTCGGTCTGCCGCAGCTTACGGGTTACGGTCTCCGTCGGTTTGCCTTCATGCGGGAGCTTGACAGGAAGCGGAAGATGGCCGATCGAAAAGAACCGGCGATTCTGGATGAGGCGGATGCATACGGCACGTGCGAGCGCAATCTGTATCTGCGTTTGAAGATGCTGTTTGTGTTTGATGAGGCGGACAGGAAAGCTAAAGAAGGAAGCACAAAGACAGCTGAAAGCTGCTGCGCAGCGCCGTCTGATGCGTCCGGCGCGGCGGCATCTGATGTGCCTGCAGCGGCGGACACGCCCGATGCAGAAGATTTTGTCTTTGAACAGGCGCAGCTGATGATCTGCCGGACCAGACATTTCCTGCTTGCCGCCAAGGGCGGAAATAATGACGACAGTCACAATCACAACGACGTCGGCAGCATCATCATCTACAAGGACGGCCGGCCGCTGCTGATCGACGCAGGCGTCGGCGACTACACAAAGAAAACCTTTTCGCCGCAGCGTTATGAAATCTGGACGATGCGCTCGTCGTACCACAACCTGCCCGACATCGACGGGACGGAGCAGATGCCCGGCCCGGCGGCAAAAGCCACGGACGTGCAGATGGACGCCGTCAGCGGCCGGATGAGGATGAATCTGCGGGAAGCGTACCCGGGGCTTGAAGACGATTTCATCCGGGAAGTGTGCCTCGACAAAACGGCGGGGCAGATCACAGTGCATGACTTCAGCGGCAAGCCGCACAAGCTCGTGCATCATTTCATGACCTGGTCCGAGCCATCGCTGGCTGCGGATGGCCACACGCTCCGGATCGGAGACCTCGGGACTCTCAGCTGGCAGGACGCCCGGGCCGTTCAGATCGAGAAAATCCCGATCCAGGACAGGCGGCTCCTGCGCGTGTGGGGCGATGCGGTGTACCGTGTGAGTATTGAGGCAGAAACGAAGGACTCCGTCTTTGTGATTCGGTAAAGAGAATACCTGGTGTCGCCGGGATGTTTACAAACTCGCTTTATTGCTGCCTCCTGGCCGCCCGGAAGGCTGCGGGGCACCGGGGCCCCAGGCGGCCGATATCATCGGAATTTTCACAAACTTGCTAATTGCTGACACCCGGATATCTGGCAGATTAAAGTGCTGCCGGGATTCCGCGACATTCCGGCTTCTGTCAGCAAAATAGGCTCGGAAGCAAGATACCGATGCGCAAATCGGCGCGGAGTCTCTGGCGGCGTCAGCAAAATTCATCCGAAGTCAAGATCCCGATGCGCAATTCAGGCCAAAATCCTGGCGAGAGTCAGCAAAATCAAGAAAAATAAGAATCCCGATGACAAGCAGCCCGAATAAAGGCTGAAAACGTCATCGAGATTTTTAAAAACTTGAAAATAGCTGACAGCCGGTCCCGCCGGGCAGTCAAAACGTCATCGGGATTGTCACAAACTTGCTTTTTGCTGACATCTAGCGTTCCGATATCCCTGGCTGTCACCGGAATCCCCGAAAATCAGTAAATAGCTGACGCCAGTTTCCCATGGCAAGTCGAATTGTCATCGGAATTGCCACAAACTCGCTTTTTTGCTGCCTGACCGCCAGCCCTCCAGCCCGCCGGCCCGGCATGTAGGTTTCCTTCAATCTTTCTTCAATTTTTCTTCCCCTGCTTCACCCTCAGTGTCTTAATCTCGAATGCCCGGAAATCAAGTTCTACAGTGCTTTTCTCTACCGGGATTTCGCGTTCCGGCGCTTCCAGCATATTGCATTCAAACACGCGGGCGCCGGCGAAGGCGTCAAGCGAGATGCGGGCTTTCACGGCCGCCTTCTTGCTTTCGTACAGGCGCAGGATCAGGTCGCCGCTGCCGTCCTCGGCAAGCTTGATAGTGTCTGCGACGCAGTTGTCCCGGTTGCAGGAAAATCCGCTCGCAAAGCCGGCGGCACCAGCCGCTGCGCCCAGCGCAGGCTGCGGCGGGACATTTAACTCATAGCCCTGGCGCACCACGTCGCTTTCTTCAAACGTTCTCTCCCACGGGTAGATTGCGTAGGTGAAGTCATGCTCATGCACATCGGCATTGAAATCCGGGCACTTCGCGGCCTTCAGAAGCGACAGCTCCAGGGCGTTTCCGTTCATGCTGATGCCGTACTTGCTGTCGTTGAGCAGTGCGGCGCCATGCGACCCGTCGGCCAGCGCGCTGTAACGGTGGTTGCAGACCTCGAAGCGGTCCTGGTCGTAAACCCGCGAACGGTGCGTCGGACGGCGGATAAAGCCGTACTGAATCTCGTTGATGCCTTCCTCGGCGAGCACATTTACCGGGAAAGCTGTCTTGAGAAGCCGGTGCGTCTCCTTCCAGTCGATGTGCATGTGAATCTCGAGGCGCCGTGCGCCCGCGTCCAGCCGGATTTCCTGGCGGTACGGCGAGCGGCCGATGGTGCCGCTCACCAGAAGCGCGCAGCGCATCGGATCTTCCGTCAGAACGCTTACGCACACGTTTTCAGCGCCGCCCACTTCCTGCTGCACGTAGTTGGAATCGATGTCCCAGGCGTCGAATTTGTGCGGAACGTCCTTAAACAGCCGCAGATGGTTCATGGCGCCCGCGGCGAATTCCCGCCCGCTTGTCTGGCAGACAAGTGAAACGATTTCGCCCTTCGCGTCGATTCTGGCGCGCAGATACTCGTTTTCAAGCGTCCAGAAATCCCCGTCCTGCTTCATGCGCACCGGTGCGGTTCCCTCCGGAAGCGTGAGCACAGGTGCCGCGCTGCCGAAAGCCGGCAGGCTGGCAAATGCGAACCGCCCCGCAGCACTTTCCTTATCCGGCACGCTTATGACAGCCGTGCGCGGGAAGCCGAGCGAATTGAAAAGTGTCAGGCGCGGCGCAGCTGCATTCTGGTCTGACTTGCCGCCAGCCTGATCTGCGGATGCCACATCGCCTTGCTGACCCGCTAGGCACGCGAGCGCTGCGCGGGTTAAATTTTCGGCGCCGGCGAGGACTTCCCTGAATACCGGGATCACTTCCTCGTAAACCTTGCCGATGCAGGAGCCGGGCAGGATATCGTGGAACTGCAGGGTGAGAAGCTTCTTCCACAGAGTGTCCAGTGTTTCCTTCGGCCACGGAAGGCCTTTGCGGGACGCGAAGGCGCTCCAGATTTCGGCCTCGCGCAGTGCCAGTTCGCAGCCGCGGTTGAGTTTTTTGACATCCGCCTGGGAAGTGTAGGTGCCGCGGTGCGCGCTGAAGTACAGCTCGCCCGTCCAGGTGTGCTTCGGGCCGCCCTGGGCCTCGCCGTCCCTGAAGAATTCCATCGGGCCGGCCATCCGGACCTGCGATGCGCCCTCAAGATGCTCCTCGCGGCGGTTGAACTCGATATAGTCTCTTGCCGGACCCCCGCCGCCGTCCCCGTATCCGTACGGATAGAGGAAGGCCTCCAGATCCCGCTTCTGCCGGCGGCTGTTCCACGCATTTGCCACGGAAGCCGGGTCGCAGCGGTAGGTGTAGCTGGTCGGCAGGAAGGACGTGATCTTCGAGCCGTCGATGCCTTTCCAGTAAAAATAGTGGTACGGGAACTGCTCCCCGTCGTTGTAGCTCCAGAAAATTTTCTGCGTCACGAGATAATCCACGCCGCAGCCTTTCAGGATCTGCGGAAGCTGGCCGGAGTATCCGAACGTGTCGGGAAGCCAGAGCAGCACGGAGTTTACGCCAAACATTTCCTGGTAATACCGCTTGCCGTACAGAAGCTGGCGGATCAGCGACTCGCCCGACGGCACGTTGGTGTCGGGCTCGACCCACATGGCGCCGTCCGCGATCCAGCGGCCGTCCTTCACCGCGCGCTGAATCTTCGCGAACAGATCCGGATAGTATTTCCGGCACATCTCGTATTCCGCCGGCTGGCTCTGCAGAAAGCGGTAGTCCGGGTACTCGGAAAGCAGCCGCAGCTGCGCGGCAAATGTCCGGGCCGTCTTGCGATGCGTCTCTTCAAGCGGCCAGAGCCAGGCCAGGTCCAGATGCGCATTGCCGACGGCGTAGAATTTCGCCGCCGTGCCGCCGCACTCCGAATTCAGGCACGGCCGCAGAATCTCCCGCGCCTTCCGGTAGTCGCTGATCCGCCCCGCGGCCGGCTGCTCGAAATCCACGGTCAGCGTGAAGCGCTCGAGCGCGTCCGCGACGTGGGCCGCCCGCAGGCTGTCCGGGTCCAGGACCGTGAGCAGACTTTTTAGCGTCATCACGTCCATGTACAGCTGATAGGCGTCCTCGTTGAAGACGCCGTACGTGCAGTGCCCCAGCTGCCGTCTCGCCCCTTCTACGGCCGTGTCCCGGTAACTTCCCGGCAGAACGGGCCCTGTGGCGCAGCCGCCGGATGGCGCCTCCGGCACAAAATGCCCCGCATACGTCTCCATGGCGAAGTGAAACACCTCACCGCCTCTTGCCGACTGCGTGATCGTGTTGTCGACAAAGTAGTGATGCGGCTCGTCCATCCCGGGCGCCCGGTAGGTTCCGAACGGCTCGCCGTTCAGGAAAAGCGTCGACTCACCGCCGGGATCCAGGTGCAGCACGATCCGTTTTCCGCGGGCGATCTCCGGCAGCGTGAAGGAAGTCACAAACCAGCCGTACTCATATTCGCGTCCCCAGACAAATCCCGGCTCCACCGGTTTGTCTGCCATTTTCACGGCTTCTTCCTCCGGGATCTGGCGGTCCGTAAAGCATGCTTTGAAATGCAGCTCGCCAAGCGGCGCGTAAAAGTCGTCCTTCAGCGTCCGGATCCAGTGATCGATCCGCTCACTCCACTCTGATGTCTGAATTTTCATATATTTTGTCCTTTTCGAACTGTATTTTCTCCTCTCTGTTTACCGTATATTGGGCGGATTTGCAAGCCTGCTAAACATAAGTTTCAAGACTTTTGTGACAATGTGCTGCCATATGCTATAATAGAGCATATTACAGCTAAGGAGGCTTTGTATTATGGAAGAAGTTCTCAAATTCCTGCAGGAAGCAGGTGTGTGGTATCTGGCAACAGACGAGGACGGACAGCCGCATGTGCGCCCGTTCGGTTCTCAGATGATCTGGAATGGCAAATTGTATTTTCAGACAGGCCTGAAAAAGGACGTCGCGAAGCAGCTTCTCAAGAACCCGAAGATTGAAATCAGCGCCATGAACAAAAAAGGCGAGTGGATCCGCCTGAAGGCCGAAGCCATCCACGACCCGTCGATCGAAGCCCAGAAGGCAATGCTCGACACCATGCCGGAGCTGAAGAAAATGTACGCGGCCGGCGACGGAAACACCGCCGTATTCTACCTCAGGAACGCAGCGGCAACAATCTGCAGCTTCACCACAGAGCCGAAGACGATTACGTTCTGATCTTTTGATTGCTGGAAGGGCGGAAGGAGCCTGACGAGTTGAGAACGGGCAGTCCGGGTGAATGGCAGTGGAATGGTCGGAAATGCTCAGACTGGGGCGAGGTGTCATCGGAAACAAGAAATCAAGTTTTTCCGATGACACAATGGTCCGTCCGGGGGTGCGCTGTCACCGGAAAAACAGAAAAAGCAAGTTCCG
>OMUP01000064.1 GCA_900314255.1 uncultured Lachnospiraceae bacterium
TGCCGGTTTTACTGCCAAGTCAGAGAAAAATCATGGAACAGGTCGGTGACCAGATCCGTATGGCTCGGCTTAGACGTAAGCTTCCGGTAGAAATGGTGGCCGAGCGGGCCGATATCAGCAGAGCAACCCTGTGGAAGATTGAAAAGGGGGATCCGACCGTTGCTATCGGCAGCTATCTGAAAGTGCTGAACGCGCTCGGTCTTCAGAAAGACATGGAGAAACTCGCTGCAGACGATGTTCTGGGGCGGACACTGCAGGATCTGGATATGGAACCGAAAACACGGCGGAAAAACAAAAGGAGATGAGCCAAAGTGAATCGAGAACTATATATGTATGCAGGCTGGCTGGATAAAACTCCCCTTATCGGCACCGTATACTGTACAGATTTGCGTGGAAAAGAAATCATATCTTTTGAGTACAGCGATCCGTGGCTTACGCAGCATTCTGATCTGCTCCTGGACCCGGATATTCAGCCTTGCAGAGGAAGACAATATTTGCCGGAAGGTAAAGAAATGTATGGCTTTATGGAAGATATTTCACCGGATCGCTGGGGACGTACCCTTATCCGGCGCCGGGAAATGATTGAAGCCCGAAAAGAACAGCGCCCCCTCAGGACGCTGCTTCCTACCGATTACATTCTGGGAATTCATGACCGGGGGAGAGCCGGAGCGATACGGGTGAAGCAGAATATAAACGGAAAATTTCTTGCGGATTCCGATTCTCTTGAAGCGCCGCCCATGACAGAACTGCGAAAACTGGAACAGGCTTCTATCGGTTTTGAATCCGAAAGTGACCCGTTTGAGGAAAAATGGTTCCGCCAGATCCTGTCCCCCGGCTCTTCTCTCGGGGGTGCAAGACCAAAAGCCAATGTGACAGCCCCGGATGGGAGTATCTGGATTGCCAAATTTCCGTCTAAAAATGACGAAGTTGATGCCGGAGCCTAGGAAATGGTTGTCCACGATCTGGCAGTGCTCTCCGGTCTTCATGTTCCAAAGGCTCAATTGCGTCATTTTTCAGAACATGGAAGCACATTTCTTGTCCAACGTTTTGACAGACATGACGACAATACGAGAATCCACTTTGCTTCCGCAATGACCATGCTCGGCAAAACAGATGGTGACACCGCTTCCTATCTGGACATCGTTGAATTTCTGGAAGGAAACAGCTCAAGAGCAGAGGAAGACATCCGGGAACTGTGGAAGCGTATCGTATTCTCCATCGCTGTATCAAATGTAGACGATCATCTCAGAAACCACGGCTTTCTCCTAAAAAACGACCAGTGGGAGCTTTCTCCCGCCTATGATCTCAATCCCTCTGCCTGGGGGAATTCTCTTTCTCTGACAATCGATGATCAGTCCAATGAGAAGGATATGAAACTGGCCATTGAATCAGCTTCGTATTTTCGCCTGTCAGATTCTCAGGCAAAAGAACAGTCGGAAAAAGTACAGAAAATTATTCATAATAACTGGCGCTGCATCGCGAAAAAGTATTCCATACCAAATGCAGAATGTGAAAGAATGAAGAGTGCCTTCTGCTGACACATTCCGTCAACTGCGCAGGCACTTGCAAAGCCCCTCCGGGCAGGCTTTCATTTCCCGGGCCGAAGGGGCACCAGCTTTTGTGACGTGCAGTAAACCGAAAGTCAGTATCCGAGTTTCTTCAGATTCTCTAAGCTTTTCTTCATCGCCGCAAACGGGCTGCCCTCGCAGACATCCTGTTCGACGAGCGCGTACTTGCAGTCAGTCTTCTCAAGCTCTGCCATGATCGCCGCAAAGTCGATGTTGCCCTCCATTACCGGTGCCATGACTTCTGTGTGATCCTTGGTGACCTTGCGGTCCTTCAGGTGCACGCACGGGATGCGGCCGGAGCACTTGCGGATCCAGGCAAGCGGGTCGACGCCGGCCGTCGCGAGCCAGTACGTGTCGAGTGTCACGCCGAGCTCGTCCGGCGCGAAGCCGTCAAGCAGATAGTCAAGCAGATACTTTCCATCCGCCTTGAAGAAATCCAGGTCGTGGTTGTGATACATGAACAACATCCCCGCGTCGCGGATCATGTCAAGCGGTCCCCTGAAGTCCTCCACAAAATAGCGGATCCACTCCGGATCCTGATATTTGGCCGGCATCGAGCCGAGGCCGATATATTTACAGCCCATCACCTCGTGGTCGCGGATCAGGTTCTCCGTGTCGTGCAGAATCCGGTCCACCGGGCTGTGCGTCAAAATGATGCGGATGCCGTACTTGTCGCAGACCTCGCGCGCGACCTTTGGCGTCACCGACGCGCCGATCGCCGAGAGCTGAACGGTCTTGTAGCCGATAGCCGCGACCTTGCTGATCGTGCGCTCAAAATCCTTTGGTGTCTGCGTGAAATCACGCAGCGTAAAGAGCTGGGCTCCAACTTCTACCATAATCTGATTTCCTCCTGTTTAAAGCTTTCTTTAAGTTTTGCTTCTGCTGCCGGTATCCCCGGACTGTCTGACCAGTGTTATCCTTACCTTCTTATCTCCGGATATCCCCTTCAATCTTACTGTAGTCAATCACCGTCTCACTCCCGTCCGTCATGACCAGCGTCACCGGACCGTACCCGCCGCAGCGCTGCGGATCTGCCAGTACAGCATCTCCCGCCACCCGTTAAACAACCGGCATTTCCCGTCAAGCAGCTTCGGAAGCGTATTCCTGACAAATGCCCTCGTCACCGTGTAGTGTGCCGTCATTCCCGTATCATCGGAGAGCTCCAGATATCCCTGCTCCGGGATGAACTGCCCGAAGCCGCCCGTGCTGTCCTTAAAAGACTTTGGCAGCGGGATCGGCCGGAAATTGTAGTAAACCGCTTTTGTAAACTTAATTTTGTCCGGATAATTGGATGGAAACATTGCTGTTAGTCACGGCCGGCGTTCCAGCCGCATCTCCTATTTTTATTCAGCCGGCCACCGGCCGTTTCAAAAGCGTCAGCCTGATTAAAAGCCGCTAAAGAAGGCATCTGCATCAGATGAGTCCCGCCTGCCGCATCACGTCCCTGAAGTTTTGCAAGGTTTTTGCATTTGTCGTCGGAAGTGACGGAAGATAGGGCTTTCCGACATTCATCCCGCGGATTGCAGCCATATCCTTTGCCGCCACCGGAAAAGATACCTTATCCATTGCAAGCCGCACAGGGTTCAGCCTGAACTGTGCCTCTAATGCTCCCTCGCGGTCGCCCGCCGTAAATTTCCGGTAGATATCTCCAATCAGCTCCGGCATAAAATTGCCCGCTGTGCAGACACCGCCGACTGCGCCCACGCACAGGGACGCATACAGCAGCGTATCCTTGCCGCCAAATACCCGGAATCCGATATCGCGGCCCCGCCTCACGCATTCTTCCGTCAGCGTAATGTCACCGGAAGTGTCCTTGAGTCCAACGATGTTGGGCACCCGGTGCGCCAGTTCCGTGATCAGATCCGCCGTGAGGCCGTACCCGACGCTGCCCGGGTTGTTGTAGATCAGGACCGGCGTGTCCGGTACCGCTTCATCAATTCTCTCGTCCTCGTCGATCACCGTGATAATCAGCACGATGACACCCTTAATGCCGTCTGTATTCATGTCAGTCATCCTTCTTTGCAATCGACGTTCCGCTCATCCGCTCGTAATACCGTACGATATCGTCGTGATCGCATCCGCCCTCACCGTGATTTTTAAGTTCCTGCATAACCTCCATCATATGCGCTGTCATGGGGACCGGCATGTTGATGGCATGCGAAGCATTCAGCGCGTTCGTCAGGTCCTTGATATGCAGATCAATGCGGAATCCCGGTTTATAATTTCCCGAAAGCATCATCGGCGCCTTCGCATCCAGCACCGTTGATCCCGCAAGGCCGCCGCGGATTGCCTTGTAAACCAGCTCGGGGTCCGTACCCGCCTTCCTGGCAAATGTCAGCGCTTCCGCCACGATTCCTATATTGGCCGCGACGATCATCTGATTCGCTAGTTTTGCCACATTGCCGGCGCCGATGCTCCCGACGTACACGGCCGAGCCGGCCATCGCCATCAGAAGGTCATAATACCGGTCAAACGTCTCTCTCTTTCCGCCGCACATAACGGAAAGTGTGCCGTCAATCGCCTTCGGCTCACCGCCGGATACCGGGCAGTCCATCATGTCCACGCCGATCTTCCCGAGCTCATCCGCGATCTTTCTGGACTCCACGGGGTCAATGGAACTCATGTCAATCAGTACCGACCCGCCTGCCCTAAAACCTTCCGCCAGACCTTCTCTGCCGAACACCGCGTCGCGCACCTGCGGCGAATTCTGCACCATCGTAATGACAACTTCTGATCTCTGTGCGACTTCTTTATTGCTTCCGGCAACATATGCGCCGTGATCCGCCAGTTCCTGGTTCACGTCCGCGTGATGTCCGAACACCGTCAGTTCATATCCCGCCTTCAGCAGATTCTCTGCCATCGGGCGTCCCATAATTCCCAGTCCTACAAAGCCGACTTTCATAACAGATTTCTCCTTTCTTACCTGGCGCGCGCAAAAAGAAGCAGTCTCACGTCTGTTCCCCACAATATTTGCTTTCACGCTTTTGATAATCACAGTATGACAGAGTACTCCCGGGTCTGCCATCCACAAACTTTCATGATTTTCATATCATAAAAGTTATAGTATTATAGTGATAAGCATGGACATATGCCTCCTATAGGCATAAAAGCTGACATTTCCTGACTTGAAAGAAAAAATGAAGACAAAAAAGCTGTATTATCTGATAACGATCGAAAAAGAAGCCTCCCTGTCGAAGGCTGCCAGAAAGCTTTCGGTATCCCAGCCAGCACTCAGCAAATTTCTGGCCGGAGCCGAAGTCCGTCTGGGGACTCCTCTGTTCCAGCGGTCCGACCGGCATCTGACTCCAACACCGCAGGGCTGTGCCGTTCTTGAAAGTGCCCGGAAGATTTTAGATGTTCAGGACCGCATGATGAGCAATATCCGCATGGTCAGCGGTCTGCAGAGGACAACAATCCGGCTGGCGACCGCACCGAACCGGGGTGCGATGCTGTACAGCCAGATTTACAACCGTTTTTCCAGGCATTTCCCATCCGTAAAACTCGGATTAACGGAACTGTATGCCAGCGGACAGGCAGAAGCTGTTCGGCGCGGGCAGGTCGATATCGCCATCGGGGCAGGCGATTTTTCTGATGAAGTGGAAGATTATGCCTTCGCGCAGGAAGAAATTCTGGTCTCGCTGCCCGCGGCTCATCCGCTGGCTTCGGCCGCAAAAATCCGGGTAAACAACCTGAAAGAATCCGCGTTTCTTCTGCAGAGTCCCGAACACAGCATCCGCCAGATCGCCGACCGG
Source organism: uncultured Lachnospiraceae bacterium (assembly GCA_900314255.1). GTDB lineage: Bacteria > Bacillota > Clostridia > Lachnospirales > Lachnospiraceae > UBA4285. The sequence continues at coordinate 5,321 of OMUP01000064.1, forward strand.
CTGTTTAAAGAGGCTGGAATTTCGCCTCTGATTGTATTTGAATCCGGTGATGTGCTTCTGCTGGACTCCCTGATGCACCAGGGCGTCGGTGTCGGATTTGTGTCTCAGGCACATGTCTTTCCATCGCAGGACGTCGCCTACCGGCCGCTTGACCCTCCGGTATATCAGACACTGCACATCCGCTTCCCGAAGGGGCACGCTCTGTCTCCCGCCGATTGTTATCTCATCCGGCTTCTGATGGAAGAGCGGCTTTCCGATCCGCGCTATACGGCCATTCATACAAAAAAGCTGGACACTTTCACCTCATTCCTGAAAAGTGTCCCGGATCAGGACTTTCTGCCACAGCCGTCAGATTCCGGCGATACTCCGGTAATGGTGCGCCCGCAGGATATCAGCTTTGACACGGAAGTTCTACGCTATATTCTGGGAATTGCCGAAGAAGGAAGCCTGACCGGCGCTGCTGATCGTTTCTATCTTTCCCAACCTGCTCTCTCCCGCTATCTGCATTCGGTTGAATCGCTCGTCGGGACACCGCTCTTTAACCGCTCCCACAACCGGCTTGTCCCGACCAACGCCGGCATTGTCTTTGCCAACAGCGCCCGGAATATTCTGCAGCTGGAAGACGATTTGAAACGCAGTGTACAGATCTTTCCAGGCCGCATTCTATAAGCAGCCGTTTCTGTCAAAATTCTGTTTTTGCAATCTGTTTTATGGAGAAGGTGCTGTCCGTTACAGATTTAACCAGTCGTCGCTCAACCCCCGGGAACAGTATAAATATTCATGTTGCAGATCAACCCCTTTGATATGCTTCAGGAGCATATCAAAGGCAATCTGTATGACTATGTCACCGGCGTCGAGATCGGGCTTGGCTCCAATGGCCGAAAGGGCCACGAAAGACACCAGGTGGAACATCTGTCTGAAGAGCACCTGAAAAAGCAATTGTGGAATATTATAAAGAAATGTATCTGGCATAGACAGAAGGCAATGGGGAAGCGATCATTCTGCCATTTCCGCGGAGGGGGTTTCCACCAAGCGCTGAGGTTTCGTCATCAAAGCACCGCAAAATATCTATGTGATCGAAACGAATTTCTATTTCTCCGGAGGCTCAAAGCTGAATGATGCCTTCAGAAGCTATAAAATGAATGGCGAAGACTGGCACCATATCCAGCATAATCTTGAAGAGACGTTTCGTGTCATGGATACCATATATAACATTTCCGCTATTGAGGGCAGAATACTCCTCTCGCTTTTCAAGTGAACAAGCTTTCATTTTCTGCTACCAGGCTTTTCCCGATGACCCCCTGCGCTTCTTCAAACAGCTTCTTCTGGCGCATTCCGTATCCCAGGAACAGCCTCTCTTTTGGAACGGCCATAACACAAACTTTTCTGCCGTCAACAGCCTGTGCCGTAGACACTACATCGCAGCTATCTGCGTCCAGGGTAAATATCAGATCCGGAAACGTCGCAAGTCTCTTCCCGTTTTCATCTTCCGCGGTCATAAACTCATTCCAGAAGGTCAGTTCAACCTGGTGTCTCTGATTTTCTTCCAGCACTGAGAATGTACCGACATCATATCCGCCCTGCATCTGAAGAGAATAGTGCTCAATTTTTCCTGTCAGCAGCGGGCGGGCACCATACTCCTTCTCAAGTGTCGACACAAGTGTATCAATTCCTTTTTTCGCTGCTTTCTGATATAAGCCGCCCAGCCGGATTGCATCTTCTATCGCCCCGACTGCCGCATGGTCTTTCAGATATCTGACGGGCACCGGATTCCGCACGACGCCGACCATACCACCTGCTGCCACAGCGCTCTGCCGGATTACGTGCGATACAGATTCCAGTGCCCCTCTGGCTGTCACCTCAGTATATTTTTCCCCGGCACCGCCGCAGGCGGCCTGAATCGATACATATCCATCCAGAGTGTTAAGCCCGATACTACCCATTGTCCCGGTAGGATGTGCGCGGCCATTACTGGGAGCATCAATGATCGGTATGCCGGTCAATGCCGAAAGCAGCCATCCATTGGCTGTGGATGCAGCTCCGTTCTCACAGGACGTAAAACCTGCAATCTCACTGCCGCAGGCTGCGGTAAAATCCTTTAAAGCCACCTTCCAGTGCTCCGGCGTCAGATGCGCATCAAATGCAGAAGGCGCCCCAAGCGTTGATACATTTGCTGCAATTGCGTCATCCGGAAGCTCCGCAGGATCCAGAAGTGTCAATTCATCCACATATGAAAATGCCTGTTCCAATGCATCCATTCCCTGGTCCAGCAGCCCGCCGCCACCGCCGCCCAGCAGAGCCCCGCCCAGCAGAGCCTGGACAGCTGTCTGTCTTGTAAGCTTTCTCATGATTTTTCTCTTCATCCTTTATAAGTAATTATACATCGGTGATTTCAGAAACGACCCGGGCAAGAAGCGTTCTGGGAAGCACAACCATCTTGCCGGTTTTCTCTGCAAACATTTCCTTCATTTTCTGTGTAAAGCCAATGCAGTCCAGCACAATAACATCCGCATCCGTTTCAGCCGCTTCTTCCGCCGCCCTTTCAAGGCTTTTCCAGTCTCCATAGGGAGACGCCGCAATACTGACGCAATGCTCTACATACCCATTCCACTTTTTTGTATTCTGCTCCAGCTGAAGCGGGGATGGCGTCACTGCCACAATGCGGGACGTTCTGGTGAGCATCGGAACAATCCGATGCAGAATCTCGTTCGGGAAAATCATTGGAACACCGGAAGTAAGTGAATCCGGAAACTGCCCGGTGCAGAACACCATGATAAGCCTGACGCCCTGCATTTCCAGCTCATCAATTCCCTTCTGCAGATTTCCAAGAATATACCTCTCGGCAAATGTCACGCTGCTTCCGTCCCGAAGTCTTGAAACCAGCACATAATCCCCTTCTTCGGGCCTGAACTGTGCTATCTGTTCTTTCGTAAGCCCGTCAAGACCGCCCCGTTGAATGAGTTCACATTTACCGTTAAAAAGCCGCATTATATCATCCGTCACATCTGTACGCGGACTCTGTCCAATCGTAACTGCACCGATTTTCATGTCTGCTCCTTATACTGTAAAAGGAAAGACAGGCCTGCCGGCCTGTCTCTGTCAGAAGTTCTCCGTTCACTCTTCGCCCTTCGTCTGAAGTCTGGCCATGCTCCCATACAATTTTTTAAGACGGGAGAACTCTTTTTCGTCATAGAAGGAGACTTCACCACGTCCGTATGCCTTCGCAACTTCAAGCATAAAGCGAGCCGCCTCTTCAACATCCTCAAAATGAGAAGCTCCCGTTGCACATCCGGGAACCATTGTCTCTGCGGTAATGGCAACCCCGACACATGGCGCATCTGTTGCGGTACAAGGCTGCAGAATGCTGTTCAAATGATAGACATCGTTGCCATACGGCGTAATATCCTGCATACTGAGCGGGAAAACATACGGAAGTCTGCCGGTGGTTCTCTGCATCACATCCAGCAAATCTTCTGAAACCTTCAGAATCCATCCCTGCTTGACTGTATTAGATATCGCAAAGCCGCGAGTATTGATGACACGGTTTCCTTTCGTCGTGTCACAAATCAAAATGGCATCCAGTTCCGGTGTCACCTCTTCCCGATTAACCTGGGCCATATCAACCGGTGACCCCATAAACGGAACCGGCTTGTGCGGCGCTGTCGGTGCATGCGGACAGATTTGTGTGGAAACAAAGACATCTCCGTCCAGAAAATCTCCCTTTGTCTGCATATCCAGAAGCTTGGCCGCTACAGAAAGTGCAGCTGTGGCACCGTCTCCATCTGAAACATACCCAATCATCTCCGGACGGGCACCGATACCGCCCAGGCGTCCGAGAATTCCAATAGTAGGTGCCTTCCCGCCATTTGCCTTTCCATGCGCACCCGGAATCCGCACCTTCACCATGTCTGTGCTCTCGCCTTTCGGTCCTGTAATCGGATATACCTCTACATCCGCTTCCGGGTTCACCGAAAGAAGATATTTTTTCACGGCTGCCCCGTCAACCTTGCTGGTATCAAGGACATCAAACACATCCATAATCTGTCTGATCAGCATCGAAAATCTCCTTCCTGTCGCTTCCAAAAATCACCATTGTCTCTACTATACCTGACTTTACATCGAAATCAAGAACAAAAACTTCATCTGCTTATCATATTAACTTGACAAAGCGGCTGTTTATAGTAAAATTTTCATAAACTTATACGAGCTTCCGTTTATCGCTGCATGCAGCTGATGACGACCTTGTAAAAAAAGAAAGGGGCGCACTTCCATGGAAAAAAAGTATGACATCGTCAGTGAACAGCAGATTCCTGACTCGCAGCACCCAAAAGCCTGGGAGCCGAGACTGATTATCCTCGGTCTCCCGCTTTGTATCATCGGCGCAATCATCGGTCTTGAATTGATCGTCCGCACCGGTGTCACCCCGAACACCTCGATAATCGGAGCCCTGTTCGCCATCCTCCTGTCAAGGATCCCCGTATCCTTTCTCAGAAAATACCGGAGTATTCACCGTCAGAATCTTTTGCAAACTTCCATATCAGCCGCAACTTTTGCAGCTGCCAACTGCATGATTCTGCCCATTGGCATCCCGGTCATCATGGGATATCCAGATCTGATGTTCCCCATGCTCATCGGTGTGACGCTGGCAACAATCGTTGACGGAACCATCATGTACAACTGCTTCAATTCCGAGATGTTTCCGGCAGAAGGTTCCTGGCCGCCCGGCGTCGCCGCCGCTGATTCCATCATGGCTGTGGTCGAAAAAGGAAAAAAAGCAGTGCTCCTTCTGGTCGGAATCGGTCTGGGATGCGTCGGAAAAATCGGTGCTGTTCCCATGGATCTCCTCGGCGTCTCCTGGTTCGGTGATTTCGGTGCCATGCTTGCACTGGCTGTCGGCTCCATAATCATCGGCATTCTGAAAGTAAATGGGTTCGCTTTCTCTGTTTTCGGTCTTACCTTTGCACCGATCACCAATGCCTTTGGAGAGGGATTTGTATATACTCAGAATGTGGCTCTCCAGTACAGTGCTCATGGAGTCATGATTGGAGCCGGTGTAGTCTCCCTCATCCAGTGCGGCATCACACTGTTCAAAAAGAGAAAGACAACTGCCGAAGAGCAGTCCGTATTCAAAACAGACGTGTCCACGCATCATATGAAGAAGACCCTGGGAGTCGGATACATTGCATATCTGGCTGTGGCGATGTTTATCGCTGCCACCGGCGGCATCATCGCGCAGATGACCCCACTGCAGTTTATCATCTGGCTCATCTTTGCAGCCTTTGCCGCGGAAGCATCTGAACTCATAGTCGGCATCTCGGCCATGTACTCCGGATGGTTCCCGGGCTTTGCTACCGCTCTGATTTTCCTTATCATCGGCATGCTCATGGGCTTCCCAGCCCTTCCACTTGGGCTGCTGGTCGGTTTCACAGCTGCAACCGGCCCGTGCTTCTCTGACATGGCGTACGATCTGAAATGCGGATACATTCTTCGCGGAAACGGCTCGAATCCGGATCTCGAAAAAGCCGGACGCCGTCAGCAGTATATCGCTGAGGTCATGGGCTTCTGTGTTGCCTTTATCATGGTTGCCATTTTCGCGGGACGCTATTTCAATCAAGGGCTGTTCGTTGCCGTATCCAACACCTTTGTGACAACGATTGAGGCAGGTGCCAGTCCGGAGATCGCCAAGTGGCTTCTTATCTGGGCCATCCCAGGTGCACTGATTCAGCTTCTGGGTGGAAAACACCAGCTCGGAATTCTCTTTGCAACAGGTCTTCTGGTTGGCAATATCATTAATGGTCTGACGATCATCCTCGGTCTGGTTATCCGCTTCATTGCTGTCCGCAGGAATAAAGAAAATGAGCAGATACTCAACATTCTCGGGGCCGGTGCACTCGCAGGCGCTGCAATTTACAGTTTCTTCTCTGCTACACTGGGACTTGCGGCAAAGAAAAAGTAATCTATTTTCAAGTTCTTATACGTTCGAATAATCCGTCTTGTAAAAAGGCTGTGAAGAAAATGTCCGGTATATACATACCGACTTCTTCACAGCCTTTCTTTACGGCCACAATGCTGCCACAATGAGCGCCGGGAGAAGATTGGCAACCCGAACTTTTCGACCAAACAGCAGATTTACCCCGACGCAGAAAATCAAGATTGAACCTATATAGGAAAGATTGGCCATAGCGCGAACCGAAATCAGCGAGCTTACCGCCACAGCCAGCAATGTACAGCCCCCCTGAAGAATCCCTACCGGGATAGCAGAAAATGTACAACCTTTCCCCATAGATGCTGCCATCACCATCACAATCACCATATCCAGGATTGCCTTGGCAAAGAGAATCGAGTGGTCCGCATAGATTCCGTCCTGTATCGAACCGACAACTGCCATTGCTCCGATACATACTGTCAGGGATGTATCAACAAATGCATCTACAAACTTCAAATCACGGGCACTGCCGGTTTTGCACTTCAGCCACTCGCCGAACTGCTCCATTCTCCGGTCAATATTGATGATCTCTCCAAGTACTCCTCCAATTGCCAGCGAGAATATCATCATCATTGTTCCCGACGTCTGCAGTTCTCCATTTTCAAAGACAAGCATGCGCTGCAGTGCACCACCGATTCCGATAAATAAAACGGTAACAGCCGCACCGGCATTCAATGTCTGTCGAAATCTTTCCGGAATATGACTGCCAAACAGTGTCCCGATTATTCCGCCAGCCACAATGGCAAGTACATTGACAATCGTTCCAAGACCCGGTACTGCGTACATACTGTTTCCTCACTTACCTGTAAAATAAAAACCGGGGATCAGTATGATGCAAAAAAAGCCGCTTGTCACGCATTATTTTAACTTTCGTCTGAAAAGTGTTCACTGTAAATCCAGAAGCTGCAAAACCGGCTTCTGCATCCGTTCAGAAAATTCCGATTCATTTTTTCCGCAGCACTTCCGCGCCTCCAGAAGGCTTCTCTGAATCTGTTCCAGCTCTTCCGCATTCTGATTTCCGTTTTTCTGCAAAATCCGGATGTATTTTCCAGCCGCGTCCAACAGTCTCAGTTGTCCATAATATGCGGGTTCTCCGGAAAGTCCGGCTGCTGACGTGACTAAGTATGCCAACAGTTCTTTTTCATCTTCACACATTTCTTTCATCTCCCGAGTTCCAGAAAAGTACCTTTTCAAGCGGTTTTCTGGCTGGTGCCGCCGTCTCGTTTTCTGAAACTCCAAGCGTCACCAGAAGTTCCAGCCGGAAATAATCCGGTATTCTGAGTATTTTTTTCACAGCAGTCGGATTATAGCTTTTTATCGCGCAGGTACCGAGTCCCCGATCGGCTGCGGCCAGCATCAGATTTTCCGCTGCCATGGCAGCATCCATCATGCAGCCATAGCGGATTGAGTTCTCACTCCCCCGTTCCTCTACCTCCCGCAGATCCGATGCAACCGCTATCACAACCGGGGGATGCCCGCTGATTCCGGGGCTGAACATACAAACCTGTTTGACAATCACCAAGTCATCTGCCACAATAAACCGCCAGGCCTGCAGATTGGAAGCTGTCGGCGCCATCTGTGCCGCCCGAATAAGTTCTTTGATCACGTCCCGGCTTATTCTCGTATCGGTGAATTTTCGAGTACTGCGGCGTTTCTGAATCACATCGGAAAACTCCACGTGCATCTCTCCTTCTCAGGACCAATTCCTGTATATCAGTGGATTCTCAAATCCGTCCCGTATTTTCCGAAGCATTCTGCCAGCATCTGAAGTGCCTGTGCATACGAAGGATCAATAATCCGAACCGGAAGATCCCTAAGATGATCCCACACTCCGGTCACAGTGTATCCGGTGCAGGCAAACACAATCGTATCGGCCCCTTTTGCCACCAATATTTCTGCTGCAGAACGAATTGCCTTTTTTCCCTCTTCTGTCTGAAGATCGCTTGATGTCACAATCCCTTCGGGGCACTCATAACCAGTCAGGCTGTCCCCCAATACTTCCCGATAATTATCCGGGCACTCTTTATTTATCCCCAGAACGCCAACTTTGTCCGATTTTGCCAGTGCCAGAAGCGCCGCCGGTCTTCCGGCACCTGTCACTGGAATGGTCAGCTCTTTCTCAAGAATATCCACGGCCGGATCGCCGGCACAATTTATCATAATTCCCTCAAAGGACGGGGCAATCTGTCGTGCCAGAGCCATTATCTTTGGAACCGCCTTCTTGTACGAAGAATTATCATGGATTCCCTCCGGCTGATCCGGAATTTCAAATGTCTCAATCGACAGCTGAGGAAATGCATGTTCCAGATTTTCCTCCTGAAAATATGTGACCACGTCACATCCCGTGGTCAGCACCCGTATCAGCGCCACATGATATTGTCTCATACTCCGCCCCTCTCTGACTGTCAGTCTAATTTTTCCTTAAATGTAACAAATGAACGATCGGGATAAGAGAATTCTCCGCGATAATTAGACGCATTATACCATGGGTATTTCACCGGATGGTATGCCGTTTCCTGTATTCGGATTATTCTATCAAAGATGCGTTAAAATTGATTCAAAGAAACATCGCCATATACAGCGATAGAATCCCGTTCTCACCATCGCCGACATTCCCATCCATGAATTTGTCAAGGTCTTCCCCACCTGCCTTGCGCCCTGAACAATCAGACACTTCTTTTTCTTATTCTGTTTCCACTCCTTTAATTGCTGAAGATCTTTTCTCTGCAGCATGCCAAGAGCACTGTCTGACTTACGTTCTGTAAATCAGGCAGTGCCCTTTCTGTATAGAATAATTCAGATGTCAAAGCTGTTGCAAAACATAAGGCTTTTTGTGCCCGGCCTGTCATTCCAGCTCTTCGATTGAAAAGGGGTTAGAGGCCCATAGATCCTATATCAGCGTCTAAAACAGTTCACTTCTGAACTGTTCTCTTCTGATTCATGAATTTACGGATGATTTGAATGTCATTTTATTGTCACAAGTGACAATATCATTATGCCGTGGACTGGTAGTAATTGCAAGTTGTTTTATATTGTAAACATACTGATTTTGCTTATACCGGATACCACCTTTTATCTCTCTTCGCTGATCCAGGAATATTCCAATGCCGTGCATTCATTTTCTAGAAAGGCAATTGTCCCCATAACGTCTTATGACAGCACCTCTATTTCTTATTTCCAACATTCTGCAATACCGTCATCCCATTCATCCTGACTGATTTTTCTGATATGTTCTCTTTGCTTGATAATTTCCCGAAAGCGCTCGGTATTCATATCTTCGGCCGCCTTAATCACACCTCCAGTTTTTGCTTCAATTCGGCTTCAAAGCTGAATACCTTTGTCATGGCCTTATTGAGGCGTTGGAAAATCTGCTCCTCATTCAGATCGTCCGGCAGCTGAATCTTCTCTGTCTTAAATGCTGACCACCACTGCCAGTCAGCTTTCCCCTGATGCATTGTCACAAGCTCATTGATCTGGTTCAGACGATTCCTCTGCTCATCTGTAAGATTTCTAGAACTAAAACTGAGGTGAATCGACACATCTCTGCCTGAGCGATTGGTTATCTCATAAAAATAGTGATTAGCGGTATTCCAACCGCTAGGCGCGTTTGGGATATCCGGCAGAATCTGCGACATTGTGACCGTCTTGAATCTCGTATAAGTGCGGTTGCTCTTATCGGGGCGCCCCTGAACAGACGGGTTTTGTTCCATCCACTTCCTCAAAATCACCGCAACCGAATTTAATCGTCTTATTTCTTCAGGACTCCTTGAAGCGGAAGTATCCTGTGAATATTTTTCTGTAAGATACGGCACAATAACTTCCCTGAATTTATTGCTCCATTCTCCCAGAAAATCTGCCATTACATTCCAGTTATCTTTATTTGTAATGCTTACATTATTCAGCGTGTAAGAAATCCAGGACGCCTTGTAAGCCTCTGCCGGATTCCATGAGAGTTCAGCTCCGAGCTTATCCTCTATCTCTGTCTTATGCTCCAACAGCAACTGATATGCTTCCTTATTTTTCTCCGCGTTGTTGCTGCCAAGATAAATATCTACACGAGCCTTGTCATTATTCGCAGCACACACTATGCTGAAACCACCCAGGCCAAAGAATCCAGATACAGAATTATTTGTTGCAGGTGTCACGTTTGAGAAACATTCGTTATGATTCTTTTCACGTATAACAGGAAGTGCCATCTCCCAGAAGGCATACCGGATCTCTTTTCTTCTTCCCCCAATACTTGATGTGGTTGCCGGAATTTCAGTTGGCAGTTCTCCTGCATCCCAGATCTGACGGATCTGTTTTTCCAATTCATCAGTCCTGGAAGCGATCTTTCTTTCGTCCCATTCGGTATTGTTGTTGCAGACTTCCTTCGTCAGTCTTAAATCTGCCAGGTCTCTTATCCCCTTTTTACCGCCTTTTCCATTTACCTTGTCGTGGAATGTACCGTTGCTGATCGATGTATTCAGCTTAGAATTGAGAAGCGTCATATTGCCAAGTTCATATATCGCATGGTTCCTAATGCGCTCTATTTCATCCGCATCCTCAACAACATTCCCTTCCTCATCATATGCCGGAACATCTGACCAATTCTGCCTCCATTTCTGCGGCATAATGTGCTCAAGCGTATATTCATACTTGAGACTCTTTACATCTACATTCTGCCCGTTCCGCTGATACAGCTCAATCCAGAACAGGAGCAGCGTCGGAAGTTTGTTTGCTGTCATACGCCGTAATCCATTGACAAAATTGCCTTCTGAAATGTAGATACAATCATGCATGATTTCCTGGGGCGTCTTCTTACCGCTCACCATCTGCAGGCACTCATTATTATAATTTTTCGTGCTTCCCTTACAGATTGCATTCAGGATCACATATTTCTCAACTGCAAAGAAACGTTCTTCAAGCTCCTGATCCGAAATGGCACCGGTCTTTCTCGCATACAACTGCTGTAAGAGATATGGATAGAATGTTGAAACCTCCAGGACGTTACATATATTGAAGATCCTTCCAACAAAATCACTGAATTCCAGGCTTTCACCATCTTTGGAAAAATAATTCCGGAATACTTCCGCAAAATCATGCATCTCTGTAAGAAAATGCTCCAGATCTTCGATGTTCATATCCGAGATCTTCTTGCGATATTTCTGCGGCAGATCGACCATATTGTTTTCAGCTGGATTAAAGAATCCCTTTACTACGGCAAATGCATGAAGGAATATCTCAATATTGCTTCTTTTCAAACGGCCATACTGCCTGGATGTCTCCCAGTAAGCATTTAAGTCCTCATCGCTGATGAAAGCATCTCCCCAGGTAGCCTCATATTCTGACACTGCCTTATTGTCCGCACTGCCCGGATCCTCAGCACGCAATAATTCCACATATTTCTGATAGAGTAGATTTTTGATTGTATCCGCACTTGACAGCCGGACACCAGCAGAATTAACCGTATCAAAAATTGCCTGCTCATTGTCGTTGACATCAAGATCTATATTCACAAGAAATTTAATCTTATCCACCGTCAGCAGTTCCCATAAATAATCGATGGAATTCTGTGAAAGACCCTGCAGTTCATCTCTGAAATAAGCATATGCCTTCACAATAGAGCTGACTTTGGTATCCTCTGACAGCCCTACGTATTTTTGCCATTTGTCCCCATCTGCATATTCGCCCTTGATAGTGTTCTCATAAGCCTTCTTATCAAGATGAGAATGATTGATCTTCACAAAAAGCTTTCTCTTAATTCCACCTTCCGGCACAAACAGAAGGCTTTCCATGGTGACCTGACAGGTCTTTATCACATCTGCATCGTAGCCATATTTATCAGCGCATTCCGCGATGTGGTCATAACAGGCACGAAGCAGAATGCTTAATGTCGTCAGTCTCTGCTGTCCGTCGATGACAGAAAATCTGGGAACGCTACCAGATGGAGCCAGTTCATTTTTCAGAATAATTGACCCCAGAAAATGGTTTTGATTTCTGCTTGTCAGGTTGGATAAAAGTTCGCTCCAGTTATCCTCGTTCCAGACATATGCTCTTTGAAAAAACGGAATATCGTAATAACATGGCGTCGCCATGAAACTAAATGATTTATCCTTTGCCTGCATTATTGTTCACCTTACTTCTGTAAAATCAAGAAATAGTCCATTGGAATGATCCATCATTTGTCAGAAAACTCAACGACATCATCCAACCCACAGTGCAATTCCAGGCAGATCCGCATTAGTACCTCAAGGGATACAATCTCACCTTTGTTCATTCTCGAAAATGTACTGGGAGCGATTTTAGTTTTCTTCCTCAGTTCCGCTTTCGTCATATTTTTGTCAATCAGCATTTTCCAAAGCCTGTTATAACTGACATTCATGTTATGATCTCCGTTGAATCGAAATTATTAAAGTCGTGCAAACCGTACAAATGTATACTTTTATTATAACTTCTGTTTTCCATATCTCAACATGATTTTCGATAAGTCGAATTTGTTGTCATAATAATCCGATCATCTTCCTCAAAAATAGGACAAAAATAAGGCATAGCCTCTTCAGCCATGCCTTACCAAAATTTCTGTATTTTATTTTCAATCCGCTGTGTAGCGCAAAATAAAAGTATCCGCCTTACATATTGTACTTCTCCAGGTACTCCTCAAACTTCTCGCAGTTGACCAACGGCGGGAGCATTGGGATGTGATAGA
>OMUP01000032.1 GCA_900314255.1 uncultured Lachnospiraceae bacterium
TGAAATACGGCAGGTACGTCGGCGCGTTCTGGAGAATCGGCTCTTCGTCGAGATAATAGCGAATCATCTTCGGCACGAAGTAGTAGATGCCCTTGTCGTCTGCGACGCCGTTGCCCGGCGTGTTGAGGATGGCGACGCTGCCCGCGCGGTAGGCAGCCATGAGGTTCGGCACGCCGATGAGCGAGTCGGGGCGGAAGCAGAGCGGATCGAGGAAGTCGTCGCTGAGACGCCGGTAGATGGCGCCGACCTTCATCGGGCCGTGATTGCTGCGGTAGAAGACGCAGTTGTTCTCCACATAGAGATCCATGCTCTCGGCGAGCACGGCCTCGGACTGCTCCGCGAGATACGAGTGTTCGAAGTAGGCGGAATTGTAGCGGCCCGGCGTCAGGATGACATTGATGCCGCCGCAGTTCACATGATCCATGACGACCTTGAGCGCCTGTCCGTAGCCGCGGTTGTCGCGGATGGCGCGTTCGCGGAACGTCTGCGGGCAGCACTGACGGCAGAGCGAGCGCGCAATCAGAGGATACGACGCGCCGGACGGGATGCGCAGGTTGTCTTCGAGGACGTACCAGACACCGTTCTTGCCCTTGACGAGGTCGATGCCCGAAATGTGGCTGTAGATGCCCTCGGGCGGGCGGATGCCCTCGCACTGCGCGAGGTAGCCGGGAGAGCGGTAGACGAATTCCTCCGGCACGACACCTTCGTGGATGATGTTCTTGTCCGCGTAAATGTCCGCGAGGAACTTGTTCAGTGCATTGACGCGCTGCGCGAGGCCGCGCTCGAGCGTCTGAAATTCGTCCGCCTCGATGATGCGTGGAATCGGATCGAACGGAAACAGCCTTTCATTATATGAACCATTCTTGTAGATGCCGAACTTTACGCCATATCGGGCCATCTGTTGATTGATCACGTCGACGTGATCCTGCAGCTCTCTTAATCCCATGGAAATCACCCTTTGGAAATGATTTTTCGTACAAAAAAGGCAAAGACGCCGAGAAGGTATCTCGGGTATCTTTGCCTCATCTTCATCGCATCCGGAGCGGGTGCGATATGTTGTACATATTGTTTGTCTCTAGTATAGATAGCTTTAGGACGAATGTCAATGAGGCGTTCGTTAAAAGCGAGACTTTTGACAGAAGTTTGTATTAATACAGTCGGATGATTCTTTTTTTGCGATGGAAAATATGGTATCATGGAGCAAGATAAAAGGAAGGAAACGGAGAAGGAGATGAGCCTATGGCATATCGTCGCATCCTCGCGGTCGGGGACATCCATGGGAACTTCCGGAAATTCCTGACGCTCTGGCGGCAGCTGGCGTTTGACGGGACGCGGGATCTCGCGATCTTCCTCGGCGACTATACGGATCGCGGGCCGGAGAGCTGCGAGGTCATGACGTGGGTCATGGAGCATTTCGAGCGGACGGGCTTCGTATTCCTGCGCGGCAATCATGACGAAATGATGCTCGCGGCCTGCCTCGGCATCGAGCGAAATCTCTGGCTACAGAATGGCGGCCGCACGACAGTCGAGAGCCTGCGCAGCCTGGAGAAAAGCGATGCCGATGATTTCCTGACGCGATGGGCGAAGACAATTCGCGATATGAAGCTTTCCTATGAAGTCGTGCAGGACGGGCAGACGTACTGGTTCATGCACGCAGGTATCGAGCCCGGCGTGCCGCTCACGGAGCAGGACGAGGAGACACTGCTCTGGACGCGCGATTTCGCGATGGCCGATACGTATGACGGCACGCCCGTCGTGACGGTCGGCCATACGCCCGTGCCATATCTCTCCATCGATGGATCGGTGATTCCACCGATTGCGGCACATCCGCTGATTCTCGACGATGGTCGCCGCATACTCGCCGATACGGGCGGCTTCCTGCCGAAAGGCCGTATCTCGGCTGTCGATGTGCTGACGAAGCGCTATTGGCGGTCGAAACTGCTGCCAGAAGAAAGAGGATAACGTGGGTGCGGACATTTCTTGTATAAAATATGCATTTCCCTGTTGACAAACGACGGGAAAAGCGTAATAATGTATACAATGTTTACAGCGTTACACGCAAACGTCACGGGAGGAAGCACAGAATGGACATGAAACATGTGTTGTCTGTCTTTGTCGAAAACCAGACCGGCGTGCTCGTGCGGGTTGTGAGCATGTTTTCCAGGAGGGAGTTCAACATCGACAGCTTGTCGGTGGGCGTCACGGAATCGCCGGAGTTCTCGCGCATCACGATCGTGGTGCACGGGGACGAAGACCTTGTCGAGCAGATGATCAAGCAGCTCGAGAAGATGCCGGTCGTGCGCGGCGTGGAACGCCTGGATCCAGAAGTTGCTGTATGCCGCGGGCTGACGATGATCAAGGTGCGCGCGGATGATTCGAACCGGCTCGACGTCCTGAAGATGGCGGAGCTTTTCCGGGCTCATGTCGTCGATGTCAAGCCGCAGACGCTGATTTTCGAGATTACGGGAAATGACGACAAGGTCACGGCCTTGCTGCAGCTCCTGAAACCGTACGGGATCAGCGAAGTCATCCGGACGGGCCTCGTCGCGCTGGAGCGCGGAGAACATACGATTTATGAACATTGTGAGGAGAGAGAGTATTATGGCAAAAACTTACTATGATCAGGATGCAGATCTCGAGATGCTCGCTGGCAAGACCGTTGCCGTCATCGGCTACGGCAGCCAGGGCCATGCCCATGCACTGAACCTCAAGGACAGCGGCGTGAGCGTCGTCGTCGGTCTCTATGAGGGCTCGAAGTCCAAGGCAAAGGCCGAGGCTCATGGTCTCACGGTTCTTCCGGTCGCCGAGGCGGTCAAGAAGGCAGACATCACGATGGTCCTGATCCCGGATGAGAAGCAGGCAGATGTCTACAAGACGGAGATCGGTCCGAACCTCAAATCCGGCTCTGCTCTCGCTTTCGCACATGGTTTCAACATCCATTTCAAGCAGATCATTCCGCCGGCTGACGTCGATGTCTTCATGGTCGCTCCGAAAGGCCCGGGCCATCTCGTCCGCCGCACGTACACGGAAGGTTCCGGCGTTCCGGATGTCTTCGCTGTGCATCAGGATGCTTCTGGCAAGTGCTTCGACATCGCTCTTGCCTATGCAAAGGCACTTGGCGGCACGCGTTCCGGCGTCCTCCAGACGACGTTCCGCGATGAGACGGAAGAAGACCTCTTCGGCGAGCAATGCGTGCTGATGGGCGGCCTCTGTCAGCTCATGAAGACGGGCTTCGAAGTCCTCGTCGAGGCAGGCTATCCGCCTGAGATGGCATATTTCGAGTGCTTCCATGAGATGAAGCTCATCGTCGACCTCTGCTA
>OMUP01000005.1 GCA_900314255.1 uncultured Lachnospiraceae bacterium
ATTGGAAGAAAAAAAGCTTATGGCTTCGGAATGCTGACGGTAATACCGATAGTATGAAAGAGAAACCAACTGATAAGATAAAAATACAGGAACTGCCCCAAATTGAGGATCGGGTTACATTTATATATCTGGAACATGCGCGTATCAACAGACAGGACGGAGCGATTACTGTTCTGGACAGCAGAGGAACAGTTCGCATACCAGCTGCGATTATTGGAGTATTGTTTCTTGGACCTGGGACTGATATAAGTCATCGAGCGGTGGAATTATTAGGAGATACAGGAACCAGCATGGTCTGGGTTGGCGAACATGGAGTGAGGCAGTATGCTCATGGAAGATCTTTGGCGCGTACAACCAGATTCCTGGAGAAACAGGCAGCTTTGGTCACAAATACGAGGCGGAGAGTTGAAGTCGCCAGGCAAATGTATAAAATGCGTTTTCCTGATGAGGATGTATCGGAATTGACGATGCAGCAGCTTAGAGCTCACGAAGGTGCCAGGGTGCGCCGTGTATATCGTGAAATGGCCAGAAAATATCAAGTTGTATGGGATAAGAGAGAGTATGACCCTGACAATTACAGCGGTGGAGATCCGATTAACCAGGCGTTGTCAGCTGCAAATGTAGCATTATATGGCGTGGTTCATAGTGTGATATGTGCATTGGGATTATGTCCGGGACTGGGATTTGTGCATACAGGTCATGATTTATCGTTTGTCTATGATGTTGCGGATTTGTATAAAACGGAATTCACGATTCCAATAGCATTTCAGGTTGCATCTGAATACACAAAGGGAGATGATGTCGGAAGAATCACGAGATTGAAAGTTCGAAATGAATTTGCAGATGGAAAACTGTTGACACGTATTGTTAAAGATCTTCAGGATTTGCTTTCTGTAGCCCCTGATGATCAGATGGTTCTTGAGCCGCTTCAATTGTGGGATGATAAAGCCGGAACAGTTGCTTATGGGATCAATTACAGTGAGGATTAAATCTTGCCTTTTACCGTTATCACATTGAAAAATGTTCCACCTTCTCTTCGAGGTGACTTGACTAAATGGATGCAGGAAATTTCTACAGGGGTATATGTAGGGAATTTTAATTCCAGAGTGCGTGAGTACATCTGGAAACGAGTCTGTGATTCAGCTGAAACCGGTGAGGCAACAATCAGCTATTCTTTTCGCAATGAGATTGGATATAATTTTGAAACATTAAATTCAGGAAGAACGGTTATTGATTGTGATGGTATACCGCTTGTACTAGTGCCAGAGACTACTACACGGGAGAAGGATCAGAATAATCTGAAAAGTGGCTTCAGTTCGGCGTATAAGATGCATAAAGCTCATGTAGCGAGTCATTTAAGTAAGGGCGGTAAGAGCACTATAGAGAATGAACAAAGCCCAGAGAATCAGTATGTTGTTTTAGATATTGAAACAACGGGATTAAGCACTACAAATGACGATATTATCGAAATCGGAGCGGTTAAATTTGACGGAAAGGAAACTTCCTTTTTTCATGAACTGATTGACATCGACAGTAAAATTCCGGATACTGTTGTTCAGCTTACAGGAATCACAAATGATTTGCTGACTGGCGCCAAAAAGTTGAAGCCGGTATTAGAAAGTTTATGCGCTTTTATTGAAAATCTAACTCTTGTTGGATATAACATTAACTTCGATGTTCAATTCATAAATGCTGCTCTCGAGAGATGCGGAAAAACTTGCCTCGGAAACCATGTGATTGATTTATTGAAACTGGTGAAAAAAGAACAGATTTTTCAAACAAATTATAAGCTTGCGACGACGTTAAAAACTTATGAGATAAGTGATACGGTGCCACACCGTGCTTTGGAAGATGCGAAACTGATATTTCAGCTTTCAAGAAAAGTGAATGTTTTTCAGAAAATCCTGCACGAACAAGGCCGAATTTAAGGGATCTTTTATCTGTGTTTCCCGCGCATGCGGGGGTGATCCTACTTTCTCCCCGTCTGACAGGCTGATGCAGTTGTGTTTCCCGCGCATGCGGGGGTGATCCTGCAAACCGGGAAGGG
>OMUP01000114.1 GCA_900314255.1 uncultured Lachnospiraceae bacterium
TCCCTGATTCCACCCCTCTCACCACTTCTTCCCTCTGCGTTCCCCTGAAAAGGAGTATTTTCATGAAATTTGCGCATTTGTCCGACCTGCACTTAGGGATCCGCATGAACGGCCTTTCTCTTGTTGAAGATCAGGTTTACATTCTGGACGAGATCATCGGCATTCTGAAAGAAGAGGAGGTCGATGCGGTGCTGATTGCGGGCGACATCTACGACTCGTCCCAGCCGTCGGCCGAGACGGTCAGCCTGTACTCAGACTTTCTGGAAAAACTGAGCGCGCTGAACCGCCCCGTTCTCATCACGCCCGGCAATCACGACAGCGCGGCTCGGCTTTCTTTTGCAAGAGGAGTGCTGAAGCGCCAGAACATCTTCATCGCGCCGGGCTTTACCGGACAGCTTCATCAGGTGACGCTGACAGATGCGTATGGTCCGGTTGTTTTCACGATGCTGCCATTTCTCACGCTCTTTCAGGTGCGCCCGTACGCGGAAGGCAGGCTGGAGAACTGGACACAGGCCGTGAAGACAGTGCTTGACTTAAAGCCGCTTGACACATCCGTGCGCAACGTCTGCCTGACGCATCAGTTCATCACGTATCAGAACATGTACGACGGGCAGCATCTGCCGGTAGAGCAGGGAGGCCTCAACAACGTCGACGTGTCCGCCTACGACGGATTTGACTATGTGGCGGCCGGGCACGTGCACCGGGCGGAAAAGGTCGGCCCGAAGGAAAGCGTGCGCTACAGCGGTTCGCCGCTTGTCTATACAAAAGGAAACATGGCAAATGCCGCCTCCGTCCCCATCGTGACGCTTGCCGCGCCGGGAAGTGAGCCGGAAATCAAGCTGCGTTCTCTGACGCCGCTTCACCCGGTGCGGGCGGTGAAGACCGATTTCAGGACGTTTGCTTCCGAAGGGGAAAAGACCGGCGGCAGCAAGGATTACCTGTACGTTTCGCTCACGGACGAGACGCCGGTTACGGACGGCATGAACCGGCTGAGACAGTATTATCCCAACATCGTCGCGCTTTCCTATCCGCAGCTTCAGACGGCGCCGCTCACGGCGGACACCGGACGGCGGCTGGAAGGCAAGACGCCGCAGGATCTGACCGAAGAATTCTTTGCGCGTTTCAGTCCTGACGGAGAACTCAGGGAAGACCGGAAGGCGTATCTGGAGCAGATTTTCCGCGACTTACAGGGAGAGGAGGACGCAGGGTGAAGCCGCTCAGACTGACATTTCAGGCATTTGAGTCGTATGTGCAGGAGCAGACGATTGATTTTGAAAAGCTGCTGGGAGCCAGAAGAGGGCTGTTCCTGATTTCCGGCAAGACGGGCGCCGGCAAGACGGCGATCTTTGATGCGATGACATTTGCCCTGTTTGGTGTGACGTGCAGCGAGGGGCGCCAGGCCGGGCAGGTGCGGTGCCAGTATGCGCCCTGGGAGGTGGAGACCCGGGTGAGTCTGGTGTTTGAGCTGGACGGCAGAGAATACGAAATCACGCGGACGCCGCGCTATCAGGTCCCGAAAAAGCGGGGCAGCGGCATGACGGAGCACATCACCACGGCCCAGCTGCGCGAAGTGGGAAGCGGGCTTCCCGCCATTTCCAAGAAAGAGCAGGTCGACCGGGAAATCAATGAACTGCTCGGCATGGATGAAAAACAGTTCACGCAGATCGTGCTGCTGGCGCAGGGACGGTTCATGAGCTTTCTGACGGCCGGCACGAGCGAAAAAATGAAAATCTTCCGCGGCCTCTTCCACACAGAAGTGTATGACAGCGTAAAGAAGCGGATTCTGGCTGACGACGCAAAGGCGCAGGAGGAATATGCCAGAAGCGCAGCCCAGTACTGCGCGAGGCTTTCGGCCGCGCAGATCCCGGATGAAAACACGCAGGCGCAGCTGGCATCTGCCGTCAGCCGCGCCGCAGCGGGGACGCTTCCCGCAGACCCGTCTCTTCCTATAGAATGGCTGCAGCAAATCGGACAAGAAGACGAGGCGGCAATGAGCGCTCTGCAGGAAGCCGGACAGAACCTGCGCGAAAAGAGGGATGCCATCACGCGCCGCAAAGCCGGGAAGGAAAAGCAGCTGGCGGAATTTCAGACGCTGGCGGATCTGCAGACGCGATTTGCCAGGCAGAAGGCGCTGAAAGAAGCGGCAGGATGCGAACTTGCCGCACTGCTCTCTAAAGAGGCGGCCGGGAAACGGGATCAACTGTCACAGGAGCTGACCCGCCTGACGGATCAGCTGCCCGGCTACCGGAAACTGGACGAGGTGACGGCAGAACTGAATCAGGCAGATGCGCTTTTTGCGTTGATTCAGGAAAAGAGAAACAAAACAGCCGCCGCCGTCGCCGCCGCCCGGGAAAAACTGGCGAAAGTGCAGAAAGAAGAAAAGCAGCTGTCCGATGCCCAGGAAGCGTACACCAAAGCGGCGCTGGCACTTGAAAAAGCAGCCGGCAAAGAAAAACGGATCGCCGAAGTTCAGAAGAAAGAACAGGAACTTCAGAGTGCTGCGGCGGGCAGAAACGCCGCGGCAAAGGCATACCTTGCCGCGCAGAATCAGTCTGACAAGGCGCAGCAGGAGTCTCTGGCGTATACAAAAGCCTTTAACGCCAACATCGCCGGCATTCTGGCGGCGGGGCTCATGGAAGACGAACCGTGCCCGGTCTGCGGCTCGAGGCTTCACCCGCATCCGGCCATCCTGCCGCGTGAGCAGAGCGGCTTAAGCGAGAAGACGCGGGATGAAAAGAAGGCCATGGCGGACAAAGCGGCAAAGCGGGCGGCCGAACTGTCCCGGGCAGCCGGAGAGGCCGGCGCCGTTCTGGAAGCTGCCATGAGGAGTGTAAAAGAAGCACGGGAAAAAGCGGGACTGTCTCCGGACGATTCTCTTGACGAGGCGGTGCTGCAGGCGGCAGAGGAGCTGCAGCAGGCGCAGGCAGAAGAAAAAAGACAGGCGGAAAGAAAGACCCGCGCGCTGGAAGTGGTGCGCGAAAAGCAGAAACTGCAGGCAGATCTGGATGCCCTTGCAAAGACCCTTGAAAAGCAGGAAAAACAGACCGCAGATGCGGCCGGAGCACAGGCTGCCGCCTGGGCAAGAAAAGACGAAATTGCGGCGGGACTGACATTTCCGAGTCTGCAGGCGGCAAGGAGCAAGGCGCAGCAGCTGCAGAAAGAAAAAGAAGCCGAAGAAAACAGGCTGGAGACAGCCCGGAGTGCCGCGCAGAAACAGACCGAGGCGCTGGCTTTAGTGGAAGGCCGGCTGAATGAGTACAAGGAGCGGCTCGCGGGCGTCACAAAACCGGATATTTCAGAGGAAGAGAATGCACTGGCACAGAATACGGCAGAAATGACGAAAAATGACGCGGCTCTTCAGAAACTCATCCGGCGCAGGGCCGGAAATGAGGGAATTCTGAAAGACCTGAGACGTCTGGCGGGACAGCTTGCCGCGCAGAAAAAGAGGCTCGACATGCTGGCGCCGCTGTCTGCTGCAGCGGCGGGGGCGGGTGCTGACCGGCTGAATCTGGAGACGTACGTGCAGCAGGTCTGGTTTGACCGGATGATCGCCAGAGCCAATCAGCGGCTGGCCAGAATCAGCGGCGGCGTCTATTATTTCCAGCGCGACACCTCCGTTTCCGGCGGCGGATTCCACGGCCTGGACCTCTCGATCCTGGATCTGTATTCCGGGAGAAGCCGCAGCGTCAGCACACTGTCGGGCGGCGAGCAGTTCGAGGCGGCTCTGGCGTTGGCTCTGGGGCTTTCGGACGTCGCCCAGGAGCAGGGCGGCGCCCTCATCGAGGCGCTCTTCATCGATGAAGGCTTCGGGACGCTTGACCCGGACGCTATCCGTTCGGCCGTCAGCATCTTGAATGACCTCGCGCGCTCGGACCGCATGGTCGGCGTGATCTCGCACGTCGACGCCCTGCAGTCCATGATCCAGTATCAGATCGACGTCACCAAGAACTTCGGTCCGGACGGCGAAAAAGGATCCCATCTGACATTTACCGGCGCCGATCTGTGAAACGAAAGGAAAATTCCCGGAAAGCCGCGCGGGCTGTGCGGTGCCGGGTATTTCCGAAAATGGTGTCAAAGTTTTACATGTGGTTTTGTGCAGTTTTTCTGTGCAAAAGAGCCGCTTCATTTGACAAATGCTTGAAATTGAAGTAATAATCACCGTGAAGAGGCTATTCAGGCCGAAAGAAAGGAGCGCTGAATGTGAACAGTCTGAGTCAGGCGATCAAGGCTGAGCTGAATGTGGATGATGTCTTCACCATCCCTTTATTCGGCGGTATTGCCATTCCGGAATCGCTTGTCGTGACGTGGGGGGTTATGGCCGTGCTTGTCGTGCTGGCGCTGTGGCTGACCCATGACATGAAGGTGGATCACATCTCGAAGCGTCAGGCATTTGCCGAGTTTCTGGTGACGAAGCTCGAGACGCTCATCGGCAATGTGGTCGGAGAGAAGGGAAAGTGCTATGTGCCGTATCTGCTCACGGTGCTTCTGTACCTGGCACTCTCCAATATCGTGGGTATCTTCGGATTCAAATCGCCCACGAAGGATCTGGGCGTCACGGCATCGCTGGCGCTTATGAGTATTGTTCTGGTTGAAGCGGCCGGTATCCGCGCCAGAACGGTAAAGGGGTGGCTGAAAAGTTTTACAAAGCCGGTGGCGATCGTGACACCGATCAACATCCTGGAGGTCTTCACACGGCCTCTGTCGCTGTGCATGCGTCTTTTCGGCAACGTACTGGGTTCCTTTGTCATCATGGAACTCATCAAGATGGTCGTGCCGTATGTTCTGCCGGCTGTCCTGAGTCTGTATTTTGATCTTTTTGACGGCATCCTTCAGGCGTACGTTTTCGTATTCCTGACAGGTCTTTATATTCAGGATGCGATTGAATGACAGGAAGGAAGGTAATTGAGAAATGATAGCACTTGGAGCGGGACTTGCAGTTCTTGGAGCACTGGGAGCCGGTATCGGTATCGGCATCGCGACAGGCAAGGCGACCGAGGCAGTTGCCAGACAGCCGGAGGCACAGGGAAAGATCAGCTCGACGCTGATTCTCGGATGCGCTCTCGCAGAAGCAACGGCCATCTACGGATTCGTAATTGCGCTTCTGATCATCCTGATGCTTGGATAATCCGGAAGCAGGAGGACAGTGACAAATGTTAAAGCTTGATTTGGTGACGATCATCGGCACCGTGGTCAATCTGCTGATCCTGTATTTCCTGATGAAGAAGTTCCTGTTCGGCAGAGTCGACAAGATTCTCGAACAGAGACAGAAAGCCGTCGACGAGCAGTTCAAGAAAGCCAGCGACGCTGCGGCTGCAGCTGCGGCACAGCAGGAGAAACTCACACAGCTGGAGGCGCAGACCCGCCAGAAGCAGGCCGATATCCTGAAGGAAACCGCGCAGAAGGCGGATGCCGAGTACAAGAGCATCGTGGATGCAGCTGGCGAAAAGGCGAAAGCGATGCAGAGTGCGGCCGAGGATGAGATTCAGAAGAAGCATGACGACATGATGAAGAGGGCTGAGAAAGAAGTGGCCCAGATGGCAGTCGAGGCGGCAGACCGGATCACGGCGAAACAGACAGGGCCGGATGTGGACTCCCGTCTTTATGATGAATTCATTCGCGAAACAGGTGAAAAGGATTGAGTACTGACAGAGAAGAAGGGCAGGCCCAGCTTCTGTATGTTACCCGTCCGGATGACGATCAGCTGGAGAAGATCCGGGAATTTGTCAACCGGAATACGGGAAAAGACACAAAGCTGGAACTGATTGAGGATAAGCAGCTGGAAAGCGGATTCATCCTGCGCTTTGGCGGCCGGGAGTACGATTGGAGCCGGAAGGGCAGAGTGGCGCAGTTTGCCGACTCTGTCTCGGCCATCAACAAGGCCGGCAGGTCGCCGGCTGTCGCGGAGAGCTTTCTGGTCAAGTTAAATGATGATATTGCGGACTTCAAGCTGAAGGCAGCCGGCGCGGAAGTCGGCCGGGTAAAGAGCGTCGGCGACAACATCGCGGTTGTCACCGGTGCAGATCATGCGTTCTACGGCGAGATCGTATGCTTTGAGAGCGGCGTGAAGGGCATGGTGCAGGATATCCGCCCGGACGGTCTGGGTGTCATTCTGTTCGGCAGCGACCGGGATGTCATGCAGGGCGACAAGGTCGTCCGCACGAGACAGATCGCCGGCATTCCGGTCGGCGAAGGATTCCTGGGCCGGGTTGTCAACGCACTCGGCGAGCCAATCGACGGAAAAGGGGAGATACATGAAATCTCCGGCTACCGTCCGATCGAATTCCCGGCGCCGGGCATTGTAGACCGTGAACAAGTCAGTGTTCCGATGGAGACGGGGATTCTGGCGATCGACTCGATGTTCCCGATCGGCCGCGGCCAGCGTGAGCTGATCGTAGGCGACCGGCAGACCGGCAAGACCACGATTGCGACAGATACCATCCTGAACCAGAAGGGCAAGGGCGTCATCTGCATCTATGTGGCCATCGGACAGAAGGAGTCTTCTGTCGCGCAGCTCGTCGGAAACTTCCGCAAAAAAGGCGCGATGGACTACACCATCGTCGTGGCCGCCACGGCGGCTGAGACGGCGTCCAGACAGTATGTGGCGCCGTATGCGGGCACGGCTCTCGCGGAGTATTTCATGTACAGCGGGCGCGACGTGCTGATCGTGTACGATGACCTGAGCAAGCACGCAGTCGCCTACCGGGCGATTTCTCTGCTGCTGGGCAGAAGCCCGGGCCGTGAGGCATATCCGGGAGACGTATTCTACCTGCACAGCCGGCTGCTGGAGCGCTCCAGCCGTCTCACCAAAGATGCGGGCGGCGGTTCCATCACGGCGCTGCCGATCATCGAGACGCAGGCGGGCGACGTATCGGCCTATATTCCGACCAACGTCATTTCCATCACCGACGGACAGATCTATCTGGAAGATGATCTGTTCAACGCCGGCCAGCGTCCGGCTGTCAATGTCGGACTTTCCGTGTCCCGTGTGGGCGGCGCGGCGCAGACCCAGGCCATGAAGAAGGCCGCCGGATCGATCCGCATTGATCTCGCACAGTACCGCGAGATGGAAGTATTCACCCAGTTCTCGTCGGATCTGGACGATGCCACCAAGAAACAGCTGGCATACGGCCGCAGCTTGATGGAACTGTTAAAGCAGCGGGACGGCTCACCGCTCACCATGGCGCAGCAGGTTGTCACGCTTGTGGCGGCCACGGGTCACATCTTCGACTCGTATCCGCCGGCTGCCGTCAAGCAGGAACAGCAGAAACTCCTGGCGTATTTCGGATCGCAGCAGGCTTCGATCCTGCAGCGGATCACGACGGGCGGGAAGCTCGACGACACCCTGAGAAATGCGATTCTGGATGCCTGCAGACAGTTCAAGCAGACAGAAACCGAAGGTCACGATGGCAAGTGAAAAAGAAATCCGGGACAGAATCAAGAGCATCAGTGACACGATGAAGATCACGCGGGCCATGTACATGATCTCGTCCATCAAGATGCAGAAAGCCAGAAGAAATCTGAAAAACAGCGAGCCGTACTTCTACGCGCTCCAGAAAGAAATCGGAAAGATTCTGTACCATTTTCCACATATTGACAGTATGTATTTCACGGATTCTCCGAGAAGAAACGCCGATGCCCCGCTTGCGGTCATTGTCATGACCGGCGACAAGGGCATGTGCGGATCCTTCAACATGGACGTCCTGAAGACTGCGGAAAAATATGTCAAAGATCTGCCGAACTACCGGTTCTACGTGGTCGGCGAGGTGGGGCGTCAGTATCTGACGGCGAAGGGGTATCCGGTCGCCGACTTCTACTACACCAGCGCTTCTCCGAACATGCACCGCTCCAGGCTTATCATGGAGGAAATGATCCAGGCCTATGTCAGCGGACAGATCAGCGGCATCACGATGATCTACACCCGTATGGTCAACACCATGCGCATGGATACGGAGATCCACCCGATGATTCCGATTGACCCCGACCGGTTTATTCCGTCAGACGTCGATGACGACGAGCGGAAGGAGCAGGGACGCGCCAATCCGAATCTGGGACAGGCGGAGGAAGAACCGCGCGGGCAGGAGTATTACTCGGAGAATGCCCTGTATCTGCCCAATCCGCACCGCGTGCTGCATCAGGTTATCTACAATTATATCTGCGGCTTCGTCTACGGCGCACTGGTCGAATCGTCGGCCAGCGAGGAAAACTCGCGGATGAAAGCCATGCAGGCGGCGACGGACAACGCGCAGGACATGCTCGCGGATCTCTCGGTGAGCTTCAACCGCGTTCGTCAGGGCGCGATCACGCAGGAGATCACGGAAGTCGCGGCCGGTGCCAGAGCGTACCGGAGCGAACACAAGTAAGGAATGAGGATATGACAAATGGATGAGAAGAAACCATCTGTCGGCCGGATTGCGGCCGTGTCCGGGCCGGTCGTGGACGTACAGTTCCCGGAAGGGCAGCTTCCTCACATTCAGGAAGCGCTGACCGTGGATCTGGACGGCCGCACCTGTGTCATGGAGGTGGCGCAGCAGACAGGGGACAACATCGTCCGCTGCATCATGCTGGCGCCCAGTGAAGGACTTTCCCGCGACATGGCCGTTACGGCGACGGGAAAGGGAATAGAAGTGCCGGTTGGCGACAAGACGCTCGGACGTCTGTTTGACGTGCTGGGCAGGACACTCGACGGCGGCGAAAGTCTTGACAAGGAGCAGCACTGGGAGATTCACCGGCAGGCTCCGCCATTTACCGACCAGAGCCCGGTGGCCGAGATGTTCGAGACCGGTATCAAGGTCATCGACCTTCTGGCCCCGTACGCAAAGGGCGGCAAGGTCGGACTGTTTGGCGGCGCCGGCGTCGGCAAGACCGTGCTGATTCAGGAACTGATTCACAACGTCGCGAGCGAAGCCGGCGGCTACTCGATTTTCACCGGTGTCGGCGAGCGTTCCCGCGAGGGCAACGACCTCTGGAAGGAAATGAAGGCGTCGGGCGTACTCGACAAGACGGCGCTGGTGTTCGGTCAGATGAACGAGCCGCCAGGGGCCCGTATGCGCGTGGCGGAGACAGGGCTTACCATGGCCGAGTATTTCCGCGACGTAGAGCACAGAGATGTACTTTTGTTTATTGACAATATCTTCCGTTTCGTGCAGGCTGGTTCTGAGGTATCTTCACTGCTCGGCCGTATGCCGTCGGCCGTCGGCTATCAGCCGACGCTTGCCAACGACATGGGTGCGCTGCAGGAGCGGATCGCTTCGACAAAGAACGGATCCATCACATCCGTGCAGGCCGTCTATGTTCCGGCCGACGATATGACCGACCCGGCGCCGGCGACCACGTTCACCCATCTGGACGCGACCACCGTTCTGTCCCGCAAGATCGTGGAGCAGGGCATTTACCCGGCGGTCGACCCGCTGGCCTCCTCCTCCCGCATCCTCGAACCGGATGTGGTGGGCGAAGAGCACTATGAGACGGCCAGACGCGTCGTTGAGATTCTGCAGCACTACAAGGAACTGCAGGATATCATCGCGATCATGGGCATGGATGAGCTGTCCGACGAAGATAAGAAACTGGTGTACCGGGCCCGCAAGGTCCAGAGATTCCTCTCGCAGCCGTTCTTCGTTGCGGAGAATTTCACCGGCGTTCCCGGCGCGTACGTAAGCGTGAAGGACACGGTCGAAGGCTTCAAGGAAATCCTGGACGGCAAGCTCGACGACGTACCGGAATCCGCATTTTTCAACGTCGGAACCATCGCGGACGTGAAGAAGAAAGCAGAACAGTATAAGTGAGGCACCTGACAAATGGCAGAATTTACCTTCAAGGTCTTTTGCTGCGACAGGAAGTTCTATGACGGCCCCTGCGAAAAGCTGATCTTCCCCGGATTTCAGGGCGACATCGAGGTCCTCGCCCATCACGAGACCATGACGGCCGCGGTGCAGAACGGCACGATGCGCTACCAGCTTCCGGGCGATGAAAAGTGGCGCACGGCCGCCGTCTCGCACGGATTTGTCGAGGTGAAGGACAATGTCGTCACGATGATCGTGTACTCCTGCGAGAAGCCGGAGGAAATCGATGTGTACCGCGCGCAGGAAGCGCTGGAGCGGGCACGTGAGCGCATGATCAACAAGCAGAGCATTGTGGAATATCACATGAACCGCGCCGCGATGGCGCGCGCCATGGCACGACTGAAAACGGCCGGAAAATACCAGGCCAGGTAAAAGGGAAAACTATGATAGGAGTCATCGATGTGGGAGGCGGCACGAGGGGTGCCTTCGGAGCCGGGGTGCTGGACTACTGCATGCAGCACCAGATCAATTTCGACTACTGCGCGGGCGTGTCCGCCGGCGCCGCCAATGTCTCGTCCTATATCGCCGGACAGGCGGGGCGCAACTACAAGTTCTACACGGATTACGGCTTCCGCCGCGAGTACATGGGCTGGGGCAGCTTCCTGAAGAGCGGCTATTATGTAAATCTGGACTATATTTACAGCACGCTGAGTGACTCCGACGGCGAGTATCCCCTGGACTATGACGCAATTGAAAGCTCCGACCGGCAGATGGTGGTGGTGGCGACGGACGCGCGCTCCGGAAAACCGCACTATTTCACCAAAGCGGACATGAAGAAGGACAACTACAATATCATCAAAGCGTCCTGCTGCGTGCCGGTGATCGACCGCCCGTACCCGGTGAAGGGCCGCTTCTATTTCGACGGCGGGCTGTCGGACCCGATTCCGCTTCAGAAGGCATTTAACGACGGCTGCGACAAGGTCGTGGTCATCCTCACGAAGCCGCGCAACTTCTACCGCACGGACAAGGCCGACCGCCGCATGGCGCTCGGACTGCGCCAGTTCCCGAAGTCAGCGGAAGATCTGCGGAACCGCTCGAAAGTCTACAACCAGCAGCTCGATTTCTGCAAGCGCTGCGAGAAAGAGGGCAAAGTCCTCATCATCGCTCCGTACTCCACGGGCCACATGAAGACACTCACGCAGGACAAAGAGGCCATCAAAAACCTCTACCGCATGGGATATCAGTCTGCGGATCCGAT
>OMUP01000054.1 GCA_900314255.1 uncultured Lachnospiraceae bacterium
TTGCCGGAGCCTGAGCTTTCCGGGTCAGCGGAAATGAGAAACAAGCTTGTTTCCGGTGCGTTTTGCCAGAGCCTGAGCTTTCCGGGTCAGCGAAAATGAGGAACAAGCTTGTTTCCGGTGCGTTTTGCCGGAGCCTGAGCTTTCCGGGTCAGCGAAAATGAGGAACAAGCTTGTTTCCGATGCGTTTTGCCGGAGCCTGAGCTTTCCGGGTCAGCGGAAATGAGAAACAAGCTTGTTTCCGATGCGCCGGCGGGATGTTTTGTGGAGGCGGAGTCAGCAAAATTCGGAAAACAAGTCAATCCGATGCTCCAAAACGCCTGATGAGAGGCAAATTGTCACCGGAAATCACCAGAAAGCTGATTCCGATGCTTGTCAGGCCTGCCATCACCAGAAAAAGTCACCGGGAATCGCCAGAATTTTATTTCCGGTGCACGGCAGGCCGGATTCGCACCAAAAAGCGCACCGGAATCGCCAGAAAAGCTCTTTTCCGGTGCACGGCGAGCCCGAAAAACACCTGGCACGCATCGGAATCAGCCAGTGACTTGTTTCCGGTGCGCCGGCAAACGATTCGAGACCGAAATATCACCGGAAATCGCCGCCATGCTTGTTTCCGATGATCGCCGATCGCCCAGAGCGCCTGGTTTTACCATCCATGCTTGCATCACCGCGGCTACGAATTATCTTTCTCCCCCTCTCCCCAGAACGCCTCGAGTTCTTTCCCGATTGTCCGGATGTTCACGGCGCTCACGCGGTCCCACTCGCGCGGGAAAAGCGCCCGGTAGCGGCCCGTGAGGAAACGTCGGTCGAGCAGCACGATCACGCCTTTGTCCTGGACCGTGCGGATCACGCGGCCGGCTGCCTGCAGGACATTGTTCATGCCGGGATATGTGTACGCATAGCCGAAGCCGTCCCGGCCCTGCTCGTCAAAATAGCGGCGGAGGAGTTCATTTTCCATGGAGATTCCGGGAAGGCCGGTGCCCACGATGATGGCACCGATCAGGCTTTCCTGCTTCAGGTCGATTCCTTCCGCGAAGGCGCCACCCATGACACAGAAGCCGATCCGCGTGCGGCCGTCCGGATGGCGGAAGGAAGAGAGGAATTCTTCGCGGTCCGTCTCGCTCATGCTTCTGTCCTGCAGCAGGAGCGTGTCCTCCGGATACAGCCGGGTGTACTCGTCTGCCACCGCCGAAAGAAACGCATACGACGGGAAGTAGACCATGTAATGGCCGGCTTTCGCGCGCACCGTTTCCCGGATATAGCCGGCGATCCGCCCGTACGTCTGCGGTGAGCGCTCGCGGTAAAGCGAGCTTACGTCCTGCGCAAGGAAGACGTGCCGCGACTCCGACGGAAACACGCTGTGCGCGTAGACTGCGTCGTCGCCGGGCTGCCCCGTCAGCATCTCCTTGAAATACTGAACCGGCAGAAGTGTCGCCGAAAAGAGAATAGTCGCGCGCGCCGCGTTCATCCGCCTGATCAGCTGCGAGGACGGATCGACGCAGAACGCATGGAAAATGGTTCCCGCCTCCCCTTTCGCTGTGTACAGCAGATATCCCGTCTCAAAATCCGGCGCCATGCCGGTGAAATGGTGCACGGCAAAGAAAAACTGCAGAACATCGTCGCGCTTTTCAAACTTCCGGTGATGATTGAGATACGAAAGCAGCGCCCCGTCAAGCTCCAGAACCAGATCTGAAAATTCAGCCGCCGGCTCCTGATCCGCCCGGCTGATCTTCTCTTCTGAAGCTTCCGCCTCTTTTCCCATCACAAGAAGCCGGCTGTTGACGGCCCCCAGGGCGCGGACGGCGCGCGCAGATCCCGGCAGATTTTTTAAAATCCGGCGCATGGCCAGGACTTCCTCTTTGGAAATCTCAGCCGAATACATGCCGCGGGCGCGCTCGACAAGATTGTGGGCTTCATCGATAAGAAAGGTGCTGCTGCCGGCCGCTTCCGAAAAGAAACGGGCAAGCGCCGCCTCCGGATCGAACCCGTAATTGTAGTCGCCGATAATGCCGTCCGCCCAGTCCGCTGCCTCCATGGAAAGCTCATACGGGCAGACGTTGTGCTTCTGCGCGTACGAAAGCAAGACCGGGCGGGTGATATTCTCCTCGTGCTCAAGAAGATCCAGAAGTGCTTCATTGATCCGATCAAAATGCCCCGCGGCAAATGGACAGGTTTCCGGACTGCAGGTTTTGTCATCCTGCGGACAGATTTTCTCCTTTGCCGTAAGGTTCACCGTGCGGAAGTGAAGCCCCTCACAGCGAAGAAGCGAAAATGCTTCCTCTGCCACAGTACGGGTTATGGTCTTGGCTGTCAGATAAAAGATCCGCTCCGCCTGACCCTGTCCGACGGACTGCACCGCCGGGTAAACGGCAGCCAGCGTCTTGCCGGTCCCGGTCGGCGCCTGGATGAACAGCCGCTTTCCGGCCTCGATAGAGCGGTATACACAGATGACAAGTCCTCTCTGACCCTCGCGGTACGGATATGGAAACGGCAGGCCCTGTATAGAAGCCTGCCGCATATCTCTCTGCCGGATGCCGAAGTCTGTCCACTCCTTGAAGCGGGCCAGAAGATCCTCAAGCCACCCGGTCAGTTCCTGATTTGTGTATGCGGACTGAAACCGCTTTATGTGCATGGTATCGGGCTCGACATACGTCATCTGAACCCGGATGGTGTCAAGTTCTTCCTGTTTTGAAAGAATCGCAGCGTAAACCTTTGCCTGCGCCAGATGCACAGCTTCCGGCTCTTCCATCTTCAGGACATCCCGGCTCACCGTCTTGATTTCATCGACCATGAAACCGTCCACGTCCTGAATCACGCCGTCGGCCCGTCCTTCCAGAATCAGCGTATAGGAGCGCCCGCTCCCGCCGTCCGCCCCGCCAGGAGCGCAGACAAGCTGTCTCTCAAGTTTCACCGGAACCTCCGGCGTGTACAGACCGCCCGCCTCTTTCTGCAGCCTGCGGTGAATTTTCGCGCCCAGCTGCATGCGGGACACATCCAGAATCCCGGTGGTCTCCCGCACATCGATATCGCCCGACCGGCACATAAATTCCACCAGCTGCCGCACCGACAGCCGGACCTGCGTTTCCGAAAATCGTATCATTTCTGTGACGTCGTCTCGTCGATATCCAGTGTCTCCATGCCGTCATCTTCCGACATAATCCGGTTCACGCCGTCCGCCAGCGTCTTCTCATCCGGCTCGAGCGTCCGGTATGCCATTCTGGCTTCATTTTCCGCCTGATCCGGCTCCTCTTCGTCATCCGGGCCGCCGGCCAGAATGTCATCCTCCAGATCCTCGAAATCATCAGAAGTCCCGGATTCCTGGTCACCGTCTGACAAATCAGAATCCAGACCATTTCCGTCACCGTCTGTCCAGTCGTCATCGCCGCCGTCGTGCGGGCCCGACTTGCCGCGGATGACAAATATGATAAACAAAACCGCCAGCAGACATACGACAAGAGCCAGCACACACGCAAGCCCCTTCCAGCGGTAGTCCACGACCCGCTCCGACGTTACCGCCGCAGCGGCTGCGCTTGTCGTCCGCGTTGATGTCGTCTGGCCGAGAAGCTGCTCCGGCACCGCCTGAATGCTGCCGTCGGAAG
>OMUP01000072.1 GCA_900314255.1 uncultured Lachnospiraceae bacterium
TGCTGGCTTATGTGCTAAATTACGGGCAGAGAATGAAGTGCTTTCTCTGCCCGCTTTTCAATGTTTTCTTGTTTTATTTGCTCTTATTTTTCCGGTTCGGATGTCCCGAGTTTCTGAAGAGTATCCCCGGCGATCCGGTATACCGTCCAGTCGTCCATCGGCACGGCGCCCATGGACTTGTAGAATTCGATGCTCGGCTTGTTCCAGTCAAGGCACCACCACTCAAGCCGTCCGCATCCTCTTTCCACCGCGATGCGGGCAAGCTGCGTCAGAAGCGCCTTTCCATATCCCTTTCCTCTGTATTCCGGCTTCACGTACAGATCCTCGAGATAAACTCCGGCACGCCCCAGAAACGTCGAAAAGTTGTGGAAAAACAGAGCAAATCCAACTTTCACTCCGTCTTCCACGGCAAAAATAACTTCCGCCTTTTTCAGATCAAAGAGCCAGTGTTCCAGCGTCGGAATATCCGCCACTACCTGATCGAGCATCTTCTCGTAATCAGCAAGCTCCCGGATAAACTGCAGAATCACCGGTGTGTCTTCTCTCTTTGCAAAAACAAATTCCATTTTTCATCTCCTGATGTCATACTGTTGTAATAATGTACATAAAAGAAGGTCTATTTATGGCAGATTCCCATTTTATCCGCCCGGCAGAGCCAGGCGATCTTCCTTCCATTCTTTCCATCTGGAATGAGGTCGTCGACGAAGGCGGATCCTTTCCATTCATGGAGCACTTTTCCGAAAAACAGCTCGCAGATGAGCTTTCCCGGCCAGACACTTACAATGCCGTCTGCACCGGGGCGTCAGGGCATATCCTCGGTTTCTATACGCTGCACCCCAACATCCCCGGCCGCTGCCGTACCGGCGCCAACGCTACATATCTTGTAGACGTCTCCTGCCGCGGTCAGCACATCGGAGAAGCGCTGGTTCTTGACAGCATCCGGATGGCTGAAAGACTCGGCTACCGCTACATGATTTTCAACGGCGTCGTTGACTCGAATATTCACGCGAGGCACCTGTACGCCCGCTGCGGTTTCACGGAAATCGGCGTGATACCAAAAGGCTTTCAGATCAAAGACGGAACCTACAAAGACATGCACATCCTGTACCGTCCGCTGACAGACTATAAGCGGAAATACAGAATGTGCATGTCCCGGTAATGAATCAGATACGTTTAATCAGCCAGAATTTCGGTCGTGGCAGGTTTGCCCTTTACAATGATCTTTCCGCCGCGCACCGAATACAGAAGCGCGCTGTCATTGTTCAGAGCGTCGTAATAATCCGGCGCGTCGAGTACGATCATGTTGGCCGGCTTGCCTTCTTCGATGCCGTAGTGATCGGTGATGTGCAGAGTCTTCGCGGCGTTGGTCGTGACAAATTTATAACCGCCGCAGATGTCCTCGTACCCCATCAAATGGCTGATGTTCAGGCCCTGGTAGACCACATCCCGCATGTTGCCGTTGCCCATCGGATACCACGGGTCAAAGATGTCGTCATTGCCGAAGGAAACGTTCAGTCCGTTCTCCGTCAGCTCTTTGATCCGGGTCACACCGCGGCGCATCGGATACGTATCCGCGCGCCCGCCCAGATGGATATTGACCAGCGGGTTGGAAACGAAGTTGATGCGCGAAAGTTTCAGCAGCCGCATCAGCTTTAAAACATACGCATTATTATAGGAATGCATGGCCGTCGTGTGGCTGGCCGTAACCTTGTCATAAAGCCCCATCTCCAGTGCCCGGCACGCCAGTGTTTCCAGGCCGCGCGAAGCCTCGTCGTCAATCTCGTCGCAGTGAACATCGACCAGCCGGTCGTTGTCTGCCGCCAGCTTCATGGCGAAATTCAGCGACTCAACACTGTACTCGCGCGTGAATTCATAGTGCGGAATCGCTCCGACGACGTCCGCTCCCATGGCGACAGCTTCTTTCATCAGCTCTTTGCCGTTCGGGAACGACAGAATGCCGTCCTGCGGGAACGCGACGACCTGAATCTCCGCAAGGTCTTTCAGCTCTTCCTTCATTTCCAGAATCGTCTTCATCGCCGTCAGACTCGGATCCGTCACATCCACATGCGTGCGGATGAACTGACAGCCGTGGGCCGCGTACAGCTTCACGCAGCGGCGCACCCGCTCGCGGATATCCTGCGCGTTCAGCTTGTCCTTGCGTTTGCCCCAGCACTCAATTCCCTCAAAAAGCGTGCCCGACATGTTCCAGCACGGGTCACCCGCCGTCAGGCAGGCGTCCAGATGGACATGGC
Source organism: uncultured Lachnospiraceae bacterium (assembly GCA_900314255.1). Lineage (GTDB taxonomy): Bacteria > Bacillota > Clostridia > Lachnospirales > Lachnospiraceae > UBA4285. The sequence continues at coordinate 2,253 of OMUP01000072.1, forward strand.
TCTCGACAAATGGCGGCAGCACCAGCTTTCCGCCAAGATCGATCACTTCTTCCCCCGCCTGCGGCACAAGCCCCTCGGCGATGGTCTTGAATTTCCCGTCCTGAATCCGTATGTCTTTGCGGCATTTGTCATTTTCGATGCAGGCATTCTGAAACAGCATTTCTTAAGCCTCCTTGCGCATTCTCTGCTTTCCGTTTCAGTCTTTTTTGATCAGCTTCGTGTAGACCGCGTAGATCACGCAGGCCGTGACCATGGCATTGATGCTGGAGATTCCGAACTTCACGAAATTTCCGACCAGTGCGCCGGCGACGACGCCTGCAATGGCACCCCAGTTCACGTCATCCAGGTACACCTTGCCTTCCTTGTAGCGGTCCCGGTTCATGAAGAAATCCAGGATAATAATACCACCGACCGGCGGCAGTGTGGCATTCAGGAAAGACAGCCAGGACGTGAAATTGTTGTACAGCCAGAGAGCCGTGACGGTTCCGATGACACCCGCGACGATGACCATCGGTCTCTTGCGGACGCGGGTGATATTGGAAAATCCGAGAGCGCCGGTGTACAGCGCGTTGTCGTTGGTCGTCCAGATGTTGGCGCCCAGCACGATCAGGGCCGGAATTGTCAGTCCCTGTGCGATCATAACGTAGAAAATGTCATCCTTGCCGGTGAACGCGCCGCCCACCGCGCCGAAGGCAAACATCAGCGTGTTGCCGATAAAAAATGCGACAACCGTGGAAATAACCGAAGATGCATTGCTTTTTGCAAAACGCGTGAAGTTCGGTGTGGCCGTACCGCCGCTGACAAAAGAACCGATGACCATGCCGATTCCGGAAAAGATTGTGAGGCTGCCCGCATTTTTCGCAAAAATCGCAGTGATGCCTCCTCCCTGCGTGATGGAAAGCGCCATGGAATAAATGCCGAGGATGGCGATCAGCGGAACGGAAATGTAGGACACGATTTCCATCCCCTTGATGCCGAAATATGCGGATGTCGTCATGCAGGCGCCGGCGATCAGAACCAGAACCACAGACGGAATGTGAAGCACTTCCGCCGCAGGAACCGCAAACATGGCAGCGCCCACGCCGAACCATCCGATCTGTGTCAGGCCGATCATAAGAGACGGAAGCCAGGAACCGCGCCGTCCGAATGAGCGCTGCGCAAGCAGGTCAAATGACATGCCGGTCTCTGATCCGATGTATCCGAGCGTACCCGTGTAAGCCGCCAGGATAATGCCTCCGAAGAGCACCGCCAGGACAAATCCGGAAAAGTCCAGGCCATTCCCCAGCTTGGCCCCGACTGACATGCTGGCCGAGAAAAACGTGAAACCGAGCATGATGAAAAACATCGGCAGGAACCCTTTCCTAGCCTTGGCAGGAACTTTCTCGAATGTGTAGTCTGCGTCGAGCAATTCCTCTTCGGATGGAACTTTCGAACTCTTTGCTGCCATACTTTCTCCTCCCTTTCTCATAAGCGGCATCTGCCGCCTTTACAGCACACTTGTGCCATTCTACATTTTTGTGTTTCCGGATGCAATGCCGTATTCCTCAGAAACAAAAAACAGGCGCCTTCCGGGTATACTTTTTCAAGCATCCGAAAGGCGTCGTTGTCTTTCCTGTCCTGCCGGCAGCAAACATCCGGCTCTTACTATTCTTATTTTTGCGGGTGATCAGAGAACCAGCGACGGTGCCGTGTAGACACGCGCCAGCAGTTCCTGATTAAGAGCATACAGTCCCTTCGGATCACTGCCGAACAGTTTGTACTTTTTAATCAGATCATCTGCGTTCTTTTCCTCTTCGCCCTGCTCCTTGACGAACCAGTCAAAGCACTGCATTGTGCGGAAATCATCCACATCCTTTGCTGCCTTGTAGATACGGTTGATCAGTGCCGTGACCTTCTGCTCGTGCTCAAGTCCCGCCTTCAGCGGATCCATCGGTGTCTGATACTCTTTGTCCGGCTTCGGCACCGCTTCAAATTTCACCTGCTCACCGTTGTTGAGAAGATACGTCCGCATGAGCATGGCATGATCCCGCTCTTCCTGAGCCTGAATGTCATACCAGTGGGCAAATCCGTCAAGTCCCTGATCATAGTAATAATTGGCGAAATCAAGATACAGATACGCGGAATAAAATTCCTGCGTGACCTGTTCGTTTATCAGTCTGCTTACTTCCTTGTCAAGCATATTGTGCACTTCCTTTCTCAATATTCCTGTCAATTATACCACAAATATTCCGGCGGTTTCATTGAAATGTTCACGTGTTGGCTTTTTGCATTTGACATTCCGGGCATATGGGCAGAAACTGTTGAAAAAGCGCAGAAAGAAGGTATCGTTATGGCACAGACATTTTACACAAACGGAAATATCATCGATGTTGTCAATGAGAAAATCTTCTCTGGCAGCATTCTTACGGAAGACGGCCGGATTCTGGAAGTTGGGGAGGATCTTGTCTGCCCTCCGGGGACAAAGGTCGTTGATTTCAAGGGCGGATACGTAAGCCCCGGCCTCTTCAACTGCCACACGCATATCTGTCTGGACTGCGGCGCCACATCAACAATCGGCGGCCGCGACGCAGCTGTGACGATCATGGCACTTGAAAACTGCCGGCGTCTTATCGAGGGCGGTGTTACCTTCATCCGCGATGTCGGCGGAAAGGATTACATCGATCTTGACGTGCGCGACGCAGCCAATGCCGGAAAAATTGATGCACCGCAGATGCAGGCAGCCGGAAAACTGCTGTGCATGACCGGCGGACACGGCTGGCAGTCGGGAAGAGAATGCGACAGCCCGGATGAATGCCGCAAAGCCGCCCGCGAGCAGATCCGCGAAGGCGTCGACCTGGTCAAGATCATGGCAACAGGCGGTGTGATGAGCGGCGGTGACCAGCCCGGCGCCACACAGCTTACGGAAGAAGAAATGCGCCCTGCTATTCAGGCCGCACACAATGCCGGTCTGAAAACTGCCACGCACGCGCAGGGCATGGAAGGCATCAAAAACGCACTGCGTGCCGGTATTGACTCCGTGGAGCACGGATTCTTCCTTGACGACTGGTGCTTTGATTTCATGAAGCAGCACGGTGTATTTCTGGATCCGACGCTCAGCGCCATGTACTGGATCAAGGTCAAGGGCACTGCGGCCGGCATCCCGGACTGGGCCGTAAAGAAAGTGGAAAATACCATCGATGCACACACCGCTTCTGTCGCCGCCGCATACAAGGCCGGTGTGAAGATTGCACTCGGAACCGATGCCGGAACCCCGTTCAACAATTTCGAGAAGACGGCATACGAAATGGTTCTGATGGAAGGCGCCGGCATGGACGCCTGGACCGTTCTGCGCTCCGGTACGATCACAGCGGCGCAGCTTTGCGGCGTTGAAAAGACTCACGGCACGATCGAGCCGGGAAAAACCGCATCGTTCACGGTATACGGCGGCAATCCGCTTGAGAATATCCAGGCGGTCATGGACTGCCGCATGACCGTGATCAAAGACAAAATTTACACACACGACTAATCAAGGGACAAACCTCAGACAGGAGTACCAGCATGCAGGAACTAGGAAACGAAAAACACAAGCGCCGGCCGCACTACAGCGGCCGCTACCCGAAGGCTTTCCGGGAAAAATACAAGGAGCTCAATCCCGAACGCTATAAAGACGCCGCGGCGCACATACTGGCCAAAGGCGGCACACCAGCCGGCACACATGTGCCGATCATGGTCAGCGAGATTCTGGATTTTCTTTCCATTACACCCGGCCAGAAGGGGCTTGACTGCACGCTCGGATACGGCGGACACTCGCAGAAAATGCTTGAAAAGCTTGACGGTTCCGGGCATTTATATTCCATCGACGCCGACCCGATCGAAATCGTAAAAACCACCGACCGCCTCCGCGGCCTCGGCTATACCGATGCCATCTGGACACCTGTACACGACAACTTCCGCAATATAGACCGGATCTGCTCGGCGTACGGCCCGTTTGACTTTGTGCTGGCAGATCTGGGCGTATCTTCTATGCAGATCGACAACCCCGACCGTGGATTTTCCTGGAAAGCGGATGGTCCTCTGGATCTGCGGTTTGACCCGCAGAAAGGAGAGCCGGCGTCCATCCGCCTGGCATCTCTTTCCCGGGATGAAATCGAAGGTATGCTCGCGGACAATTCAGATGAACCATATGCCGCCGATATTGCCCGCGGAATAGCAAAAGCCATCCGGCAGGGAAAAAGTCCGGAGACGACTGCTCAGCTTCGCGATATCGTCTCACAGGCTGTCCGCACGTCTTCTCTCTCATCTGGCCTCACGGGCGATGAACTCAGGGAGGCACAGAAAAAGTCCTGCATGCGGACCTTCCAGGCGCTCCGGATTGATGTCAATTCCGAATTTGAAGTTCTGTACGAATTTCTGGAAAAACTACCGGGCATCCTTGTTCCGGGCGGCCGGGCCGCCATTCTCACCTTCCATTCCGGCGAGGACAGGATGGTGAAAAAGAGCTTCCGGTATCTGGAAGATGAAGGTATTTATCAGAAATCCTCCCGGGAATGCCTGCGCCCTTCAAAGGAAGAATGCTTCCAGAACCCGCGCGCCCGTTCGGCCAAACTCCGCCGGGCCACCCGGGAAGTGTAAATTATAAGCTCATTCAGACAGCGGCTGTTCTGGCGGCATTTGTCAGAACAGCCGCTTTTTGGGCTGCCTGTTTTCATCAAAATAAAGACAGCTGATTGTCAGCCCATGAAACCTGCTTTGCCTGCGTGACAATGTCATCCTCTCTGGCATGGCCGATGAGAAAAGGAGAATCCGGATCATGGTGCCGCCGGTTCTCAGCCACCGCTCTCCGGTCCGAATTCGCATAACAGTACCGGCACAAATGCGCACAGCTGTCGTAAGCCCCGATATCATGTGCCAGATAACAGCTGCATCCTTCGCGGGCCGGCTTAAACGGCGGCACGGAAAGCTTTTTCCCGATTGCCCTTTCATAGACGGATATCGGCATACACCCTGAGCAGTCCGCCCCGAAAGTCTCCAGCTCCTTTCCTTCCGCACAAGTCACAAGCCTCATACCGTTTTCTTTTGCAATCCCGATCAGCTGCCGTCCGAGCGTAAGTCTCTCCTCACGCGTCACTTCCCGCACTTGTGGGAAATTGCGCTGCACTTTGCAGTACAGATCGATAAAACTGATCACCACTGTATCCGTGTATCCGCGGAGTGCCTCTGCCATCTGCGAAAACGCGCTGATATGATAGGCAGCCGTGTAGCGCTCATTAATAAAAATCGGATCATAGCGCCACCCGACGGCCTGTTTCCCGACTATTTCTGACAAATGCCGGAAAACTTCCAGCATATGATGTTTGTCCGGCACATTTGGCTCAATGTCCCGGCCGTACGGCGTGATCGTCACGAACCAGTACTGCCCGTATCCGGACAGAATATCCATGTACGGAAACATCGGTTCCGGGTTCTTTGTGCAGAAGCCGATCGCGTCCACAACCGAAGGATCCAGAATATACCGGCTCACCTGCCGCGGGTTAAACGGATTCCGGACACAGACAAAGCCTGCCTTCAGGCGGTTTGCAAACCATCTGGCATAAAAAGCCGGAATATCTGTTCTCTGTCCGGTGTTGATAATCATGCGTTCCTTTCTCTGTGCACCGTCATCATATTACAAAAATATTACAATTTTTATGGAAAATAGTATACACTTTCCTGCGATGTGTGATATACTTTTGCCTCGAAAGGGGTGCGTGCACATGTTTAAATCAATGACAGGCAGGCAAAGACGCAACCTGAGACTGCTGGATGATCTGGAATCCAGAACCGGCCGGGAGATTTACAAGTCGGACTATTTCAATGTAGCGCTTTCACAGACGCATCACAATCAGACAACTGTCGCCGTCCACACGCTGGGCGTCGCCGCCACCAGTCTGCGCATCTACTACATGTTGAATGCCCTGGGCTTTCATCTTGACAAGGAATCCCTTCTGAAAGGTTCCCTCTGCCACGATCTGGGCATCGTAGGCCGGAGCGAGAAATTTGAAAACAACCGTGAATGCCTGAAACAGCATCCGGTCGACTCCGTCATTGCGGCCAGAGAAATCTTCCCGGATCTCGACGAGCGCACGGAAGACACGATCCGCCACCACATGTGGCCCTGCACACTTCTTCCCCCGCATCACAGAGAAGGATTCGTCGTCACCGTGGCCGACAAGTACTGCGCCGCCATCGAAGGCGTTGCCGGAAAGTTCTACTGCCCCGGCAATCGTTTTCTGCGGGCGATGCGCCAGGACAATACCGTATCCGGACATACAGACAAGACTGCTCTCAAGACAGCAGGATGACAGATGCGCCAGAACCCTCTCAGGTCCTGGCGCTCATTTTATCTCTGCAGTTTTTCTTCCCGGTAGCGCTTCAGTGCCTGCGCCAGCTGGTCGGGGCAGGATGTCGGCCGGAATCCGCAGCGGATTCCATCGAGCCGCCGGATCGCCTCGTCAATATCCATTCCGCGAAGCAAAGCGGCAACCCCCTGGGTATTTCCGCTGCATCCGCCGATGAATTTCACCGACTGAATGGTTCCGTCCGGATTCACCTCAAAATCAATTTCCTGCGAGCAGGTTCCTCTTGTCTTATATCTCTCCAAGACTGTTTCTCCTTTCTCCGATTATCAGAAAAAATGACAGCAGGATATCACCCGCTGTCATTCAGGTGTCAACAGAATACCGCAGCCGGGCAGATTTCGCAAGGATACAGCTTTTCACTGCTCAACAATTCATTTCACTTACTTTTTTACAATAAAAAACTAAATCTCTTGATTTTTCTCCCGCATCTAAGTAGAATATAGTACAGAAACATAGCAGACAACGGTGTCACGCAAAAACGGAACCGTTGTCTGTTTTTTTAACCAATGCTGAAAGGATTGTAATCATGAAGGATAATCAGAAACAAATTGATGCGATCGATATTCGGATTCTCGAGCTTCTGGAAAGCAATGCAAGAATCTCAGCAAAGGACATCGGCCGGGAGATCAATATGTCGTCCCAGGCTGTGGCCAACCGAATCCGTCATCTGGAAGATACGGGCGTTCTTATGGGATTCATTCCGGTCATCAATTATTCAAATCTGGGATATTCCATCCGGGCTTATATCAATCTGGAAGTCTCTCCGGCCCAGAAGCCGGAGTTTTATCCATACATCGAATCAATCCCGAATGTTGTTGAGTGCAGCTGCGTAACCGGCGATTATTCTATGCTGATCGAGGTTATTTTCCAGACCGCCATGCAGCTGGATCACTTCATCAATGAACTGCAGCACTTCGGCCGCACCAAGACGCTCATCGCATTCTCCACATCGGTTGAGCACCGCAACGTGCGCTTTTCCAAAACCGAAGGTCTCCCGCAGAAAAACTGAATACAACGTAAAAAGGCCGCCGCGGCGGCCTCTTTTTATTTCTGTGTCATCCTTCACTGCCCGTTTCCGGTGAGCTGAAGTTCCTGTGCGTGATCTTTCATCCCTTTGATGCAGATTTCCGCCACTTCCTGAATATCCATCCCGAGCATCTCGCAGCCCTGCAGAATAAGCGGGCGGTTGCATTTCGCAGCGAATTTCTTGTTCTTCCACTTCTTCATGAAGCTCTTGATATCCATATCGGTGATCCCCGCCGGCCGCATGCGCGCCGCCGCCTGGATAATTCCGCTGAGCTCATCGACGGTAAAAAGGCTCTTTTCCATTTCCGTCTCCGGTTTCACGTCATTGACAATCGAATAGCCATGCGAAAGGATCGCGCGGATGTCCTCCTCCGGCACGCCTGCTGCCCGCAGCGGCTCCTCTGTATGAGCCAGATGTTCCTCCGGATACTTCTCGTAATCATAATCATGTAAATATCCAACAGCCTCCCAGTGCTCCTTGTCGGCGCCGAAATGCTCCGCCATGGCGCCCATGCAGGCAGACACATTGGCAGCGTGCAGTTTCAGATGCTCCTCCGTGACCATCGTGTCATTCAGTCTCTTTGCTTCCGCAAGTGTCAGTTTTTCCATCGTCCTCAGCCTTCTTTCTTCTCTCCGAAATCCACCGGTTCGTACGTCTGCAGCTTCGCCAGATACCCCTTATCACCCAGCGCCTTCTGAATCAGATCGAGCGTCTGGGAGTTGTCCGCCGTGACCGTGTGATAATGATAGCCGGATGTCGTGTTTTTCAGCAGATGCGAAGAACCGCCGGAAATTTTTTCCATGTAGCGCTCGATATCACGTCTGGACGAAAGTCCCAGTTTTCCGCGGATCACGCCGTACACCCGATGGTAAATGAAGACATCCTCCACTGTACCTCCCAGATCCACGATCGTCTCCAGTTCATCCCGCACCTGCTCATCCGTGTGAATCACCTTGAAAACGCGGGTCACTCCGTGCTTTTCCTGCAGGACATAACCTCTGGCCATGGATACGATATCCTTTCCCGAGGCGCGAATCAAAGCGATATCCTGTACAATCACCTGGCGGCTCACGGAAAACATGCCGGCCAGCCGGCTTCCGGAAACAGGGGTATCGCTCTCCCGAAGCACTTTCAAAATTTTCTCTCTGCGTTCTTCTCCGTTCATATACCGGCACCCCTCAGTATCCCACGCATTTGCCATGGAATGCTTTTATTTTAGCAGTAATGCCGCCTTCTTTAAAGTCCTGCGGCCTGTGCCGCCAGAATGGCAGCCGGAACTGACAGGATCGAGAGAATCGTGGACATGCACATGTAGCGGGTCGGGAAGCGGTTGTCCATATTGTACAGATTGCTGAACAGGACCGTGAAGCCGCCGACCGGGCAGGCGCTCATGACCAGCATCGTGAGGCTGGCATCCTGGGGAATGGAGAGACGCAGCAGCAGCAGAATCGTGACGAGTGGGAGCAGGAAATTGCGGAATATAACACCGAGCCAGGCCTTGGGGTCTGCAAGATCCCGGAAGATGTTGAAATCAGCCAGGTTGGCGCCGATCACGAGCATACTCAGAGGCGTATTCATGCTGCTGATAAGCTCGAGCACCCGGGATGGAATCGCCGGAAGAGAAACCTGCGTCAGGAATAAGAGCAGTCCGATGGCCGTTGCGATGATGTTCGGATTGGTCAGGACCTTTCTGGCGGCGGCAGATTTTGAAATTCCTTCCCCGCGCCTGAACAGATTCACCCCGTGACTCCAGACGAATATGTTATATGTGATATTAAACGGGACCGCATAAAACACGCCGATATCGCCGATCAGCGACTGAACCAGAGGAAAGCCGATGAAGCCGCAGTTGGTGTAAACCGATCCGAAACGCATCACCACCGACTCGTCATCCGTCAGGTGAAGCACCCGCCCGCCGGTCTTTTTGCCGAGCAGAAGCTGGGAAATCACAATATTGATCAGAAAAACGGCGGCCGAGATCAGAAACAGTTCCCCGAACAGCGCCAGGCGCTGCATGGAAAATTCCTGCCGGAACGAATTGACAATCAGACATGGTGATATGACGAAGCACAGGATATTCGTAATATCTTTCTCGCTGTCACTTCTCAGAAAGCCAATTTTCCGACAGATCATGCCCACAAGCATGATACAGAACATGATGATAACCTGCTGCGCTGAAATCAGAAACATAGAGACCTCCGGCGGTATGAGAAATGACTGAGAAAACAATCTTTTATATCATACATCTTTTTCTGCGCAAATGCTCTACTGATCCTTTGCCGGCACATAAGTTCCTGCCTTCCGGAATATTTCCCGACGCAGCATAAAAAGACTGCTGCAGTTCCATGTAAAATGGAATCACAGCAGCTCCTCAGATATATTCCGGCATCACCCTGCCGCTGTCATGCGGCAGATATTCGGCTGTCTGTTCAGTGACCGGCGGTATATCCCGGCACACTTCTGAAAGCGCTCAAACTGACGCTTTGCCTCCTGCTCATTGCCATACACCTTCCAGTACCCGCAGAGCCGGCAGCCCTCTCCCCGGTTCCGTATGAAGCCTTCCACATCTTCAGCCGGAAATCCAAGAAAAAGTCCGATCTCATGCGGGAATCCGGAAGCCTTCGTCAGCCTCCTGACAAGGAATGCGACGCATTCGTCAACAGACACCGGATCAGAGCCCGACGGCACCGGATATCCGTATGTCCTCAGAATTGCGCGCGCTTTATCCTGGTTCAGATCCCGCGCAAGCTGTGAACGCCGAAACACATAGACCAGCGGGCAGCCCGGAGTATTTTCTGTCATGCACAGCCAGATCCCCTTCCGGTTCAGAAGGCGGTTAGCGAGGTCGATGTCCGCCCCTGAAACAGGATCCGACTCACGGGTGATATTGAAAACCGTGCCCGTTTTCAGTCCCGCAAGCGTCTGTGAACAATTCAGAATAAGTGCCTGGTAGAATGCAGGATTTCCCATAGTCTTACTCCTGACCGGCTTTTCAGAGAGCGGCAAGTGTCCGGCCCAGCTCTTCGCAGGCTGCCTTTGCCTCGTCGTCCGGTGCATCATTTGCGATGACACCTTCATCGCCGGGAACCGAAGCTCCCGCTGCCTTCATGCGGTCCGTCCAGTTCCTCATCCATTCGCCGTCGCCCCAGCCATACGAGCCGAACAGCCCGATGGTCTTGCCGGCCGCAAACTTTTCGACTTCAGCGACAAACGGCTCCATCTCACTGTCTTCCAGCTCCTCCGATCCCATGGCAGGGCATCCGAGGGCAAATCCCTTCAGGTCTTTGAGTTCATCCGCAGACACATCCGATACAGAGACAACTTTCGCCTTGCTTCCGGCCGCCTCTGCGCCCGCGCCGACTGCCTCAGCCATCGCCTGTGTATTGCCTGACTGTGACCAGTAAACTACATATACTGTATCCATTTTTCCTCCGAATCGTTGCAGCATCCTTGCGGCCGGGCAGAAGCAAATTCATATGTAATCCATGTGAACTAACCTTGGCCGCTTTGTTAGTTTTTGCTAACCTTCATGCTGAAAGCATACAGGATCGGAGTTATTTTGTCAATACTTTTGTTATATATGTCTAACTTTTATATCGTTTTAACACTATCGCGTATAATAAAAAGAGCGGGCAGTTTGTATACTGACCGCTCTCCCGTGTCACATCTGATATCTGATCTCCGATTGAAGACAGCAGAGCTGACTTCTCTCAGAGAATCGAGGCATCTGCGCCGGCCTCCCCGGCCGTATCGTCATTGGCCGAAATCTCATCAAACCAGATTTTCAGGTCATCTTCGGATACCTCTCCGCCTACGCGGCGTCCTTCCATCACTCTCGCTTCCCGCCCGACAAGATTCTGCAGGCGCTCTGCCGTCCGCTGGGAGCTCATACCGCCGGACGTGTAAAATGGCAGAATGAATTTTCCTTTCCAGTCATATGCATCCAGAAATGAATCAATGATGCTAGGCTCTCTTCCCCACCAGATCGGGAAGCCAAGATAGATCACATCGTACTGGTTCAGGTTCAGCGGGGCTCCGCCAAGAGCCGGCCGGCAGTTCGGATCATTCATCTCAACGGATGTCCGTGAATTCTTGTCTTTGTAGTCCAGATCTTTTTCTGTGTAAGGATTCTCCGGCAGGATCTCATACAGATCGCCTTCAACCGCATCGGCAATCTTCACGGCTGCCTCTTTTGTCGAACCATGCGGTGAAAAATATGCCACAAGAACTTTTTCATCATTCATAAAACACTCCTCCTTCTAAAGTGCCGTGTTTTTCAGGGCACGGCACTTTCGCAAATTCCTGATGTCTCTTCTCTCCCTGAAATATCTTTCACTTTTCAGCTTTTTTCGGCACGAACTCAATTCTCAGAGTCATCCCCATGCCTTCCGCCAGTCTCTGCAGCGTTCGCACCGACGGATTGGAATTTCCGTGTTCCAGTTTGCTGATGTCCCCCTGAGCGATGCCCGTGCGTCTGGAGAGCTCTTTCTGGGTCAGTCCGGCTCTCTGCCGCGCACTGATCAAAACAGTCTTGATACTGCTGTCACTGTCCGCATACTCTGACACTGCCGCTCCTTTCTGCACAAAGGCGATACTATTCAGTTGTCCACGTTTACTTTATCTTTATTATATAGTTGCTATCCTATAGCTGTCAATCGCCTGAGGCCGAAATAAATAAAAAAATCCACGCCGGCTGCAGCAGCGCCTCTCCCCGCGGACATCAGCCGCTTTTCGGCACCTTCCTTTCCACAAACCAAAGCCCGTTTTCCTCATAATACAGTGAGACCGGGCTGCCCTGAATCATACACTGATACCGCATTCCGGCGCCGCCCGCCCGAAGGCTCGCCCGCCGCTGTACACTGAGTACCCGGTCAATGCAGAATTCTCTTCCGTCCTCCCAGATGATCTTTCTGGGCATCATGACACCTTCCGGTGAAAAATCCGCATTCACGCCCACATATGCTTTATACGGATTCTCCGGCGTGACTTCCAGATGTTTCTCGTAAAGCGGCAGCACGCCCGGACGATCCGCTCTGCCGGAATCATGATGATAATCATAAACACCCATATGGTTCACCAGCTTTCCTGCAGTTTTTCTGCACCTTTACTATACAGCTTTTAATTTTAGATGTACATCGCCATATGGCATATATTTTCTAATATTATTAGATTTTTCTTGCCTGTCACCCTGTTCTGTGATATCCTGATTACAGAAAAAGAAATCCGGCGCGCCTGGCCTGTCCCCGCTCCGGGAAAGGAAGCTGCAGTGTATGAATTCAATCGGCAGAATCATCCGCAGATACAGAAAACTCCGCCATTATACGCAGGCAGATCTTGCAGAGAAACTGGCGGCCTGTGACATCCATATAACATCAAAAGCCGTGTGGGCCTGGGAAAAAGGCACAGCAGAACCGTCCGCCGGAACCTTCCTGCATGTATGCCGCATTCTGAATATCCCGGACTGTATAGAAGAATTCTTCGGTGAAAACCCCGGCAATCCGATGTCTGCCTTAAATGACGACGGAAAAGAACTGGTCCGCCAGTATATCAATACATTGATCAGCCCTGTGCGTTACCGGAAAGAATCTGCAGCCCCGGCGGCCGCCGCGCGAAAGACGCGTTTCATCCGGCTGTATGATCTGCGCGTATCCGCCGGCACCGGAAATTTTGCAGATTCAGATCGGTATGCCGAGATCGAAGTGGATGAGAATCTGGCGAAAGACGCCGATTTTGCCGTCACCATCACCGGTGACAGTATGATGCCGCGCTTCAAGGATCATCAGACCGTCCTTGTCCATAAACAGTCCGCACTGGAAAGCGGCGAGACCGGTATTTTCTATCTCAACGACAGCGTCTATATCAAAAAATTCCAGAACGACAAAGACGGGCTGTATCTTGTCTCCCTGAATCCGGCATATAAGCCGATTTCTGTTGATCCCGCGCAGGATTCGTTCCGTGTCTTCGGAAAGGTTCTGGGATAAAGTTTCAGTAAATCGGCAATATGTATGGCGCATTCATAGTGAGGCGATTTTTATCCATGAAAGTATGCAACTGTCTGAAAGAGTGCCGGAAGGAAAGAAACGCAACCCTTCAGGATGTGGGAGATGCAACCCTGACGGATGCCACTACGATCTGGCGCTACGAAAATGACAGACGGACTCCGACGCTGGAAATGGCGCTCCGTCTGTCTGCCTATTTCGGGAAGCCCGTAAATGAACTGTTCTCGCTGGAAAAGGGGTTGTAAGTCTGCGGCTTCTTTTCCCTCTTTTTTCTTCTGCTGCGGTTCACGGGGCTTTTCCGCCTTCTTCTTTCTCATCCGGTTCTTCTGCGCAGCACGCTCTCGCACCCCGTGCGGTTTCCGCGTTCCAGATAGGAGTGCGGGTGAATCATATGATCATCCGCCGATGCATCCAGTGAGGAAAGATACCGGTCCTGATACATAATTCCCCTCTGCACCACAGCAAATCCGAATCGTTTTCGCAACGTCTCCGTCATCCGGTCGGCCATAAGTCTTTTCGCCCGCTGCTCTTCATCAGCAAAAAGAGAAAGCTGAACCGGCTGCGTATCCGCCGTCAGATCTCCCACGCGGACTCCGATACTCCGGATCGGCTTCTCCCATGTATAGAGATGTTTGAACAGAGAAAAAGCAGTCTCTTCAATCTCAGAAGAAATACTGGTCGGTTCCGGAAGCTTCTTCTGCTGATCGCAGCCGGAAAGTTCCGCATCGCGGACGTATACCTCCACCACCTGTCCGACAAAGCCGTTCTCCCGCAGCCGCGCCGCCACACTTTCCGAAAGCAGATACAGAACCAGTTTTACCTCCTCGTTGTTTTTCAGATCTCTCGGTGTCGTCGTACTGTTCCCTATACTTTTCACCGGAATTTCCAGGTCCGATTCGCTCACCGGCGTCTGATCCAGTCCTCTCGCAAAGCAGGAAAGCATCAGTCCCACCTTTCCAAACCATTTCTGCAAAAGCAGCGGATCGGATGCTGCCAGCTCACCGATCGTCCGGATTCCGAACTTGTTCAGTTTTACCGCTGTTTTTCTTCCCACGTAGAGAAGATCGGAAACCGGAAGCGGACCGATCAGACTTTTGTAATTCTTCCGGTCAAACACCGTAATCGCATCCGGCTTTCGGTAATCACTCCCAAGCTTTGCATAAACCTTGTTCCAGGACACGCCGATGCTGACGGTGATTCCCAGTTCTTCCTTTATGCGGCGGCTGATCTGCTCAGCGATCCACAAGGCATTGCCCATGGATGTTGTGTGATCACCGAACAGATGGCAGCTGTCCGTCAGATCAATCCAGCACTCATCCAGTCCAAAACTTTCGACGCGGTCAGAATAATCGCAGTATATGCGCCTTGCCATCTTTGAAAACCGGATATAAAGATCCATTCTCGGCGGCAGAAAAATAACATCCGGGCAGGCCTCCCGGGCCTGCCACAGTGCCATTCCGGTCTTCACGCCTCTGCGTTTCGCCTTGTAATTCGCTGTCAGGACAATGCCGTGCCGCGCCTGCGGATCGCCTCCGACCGCAAGTGCTCTGCCTTCCAGTTCCGGATGATGCAGCATTTCCACGGAAGCATAAAAACAGTTGCAGTCCACGTGCAGAATGATTCGATCCATATCGCTTTCCTTTCCGACAGTGTCTTTGCAGAAGATCAGCGCGCACCTTCCGCTCAGCCAACTCAGCGCCAATTCAGCCTGTACACATGATAAAGCGAATATATTTCGAAGTAAATCTGCTTTCTGGACAATATTTCTAATATAATTAGATTTTAAGTCACTGCCATTCTTTTCACTCTTTTCAGTGTCACTCTTTTCATTCGTCTCATTCGGAACGCAGCGCAGTGACCGGATCGCTTCTGGCCGCTGCTCCGGACGGAATAAGTCCTGCCAGCAGTGTGAGTCCGATGGACAGAAATACCAGTGCCCCCGCCATTTTCGGTTCCAGAACCACCATGATAGCCTGTCCTGTCCGTTTCCTTATCAGATATGTGGCAAACGGAATCAGCGCATACGTGATGCCGATGCCGAGACATCCGGATATGAATCCGGTAATAATCGTCTCTGCGTTGAACACTTCCCGCACATTATGCTTTGACGCGCCCATCGCCCGCAGAATACCGATCTCCTTTCTCCGCTCCAGAACACTGATATATGTTATGACACCAATCATGATAGAGGAAACAACCAGGGAAATGGACACGAAAGCGACCAGAACCCGGCTGATGGAATTGATGATATCCGTTATGGACTGCATCATCGTCGCGACCACATCCGAATACGTGATCGCCTTGTCATTTTCTCCCCTGCTCTTCACATCTTTGTTATATGCATCGATCAGATCTGCGATGTGATTTTTTGCATTGAAATCCGCCGGATAGATCAGGATTTCCGTGGGGCTGTCCAGATCTGCATAGCCCAGGGAGCTCAGGTTTCCAGAAAGCGAAGCCTTGTCACGGTTCAGAAAGGAGGTGAGAATCGACTGAAGTTCCGGCATTCCCACGCTTACTTTAATCGCCCGGCGGAAAGCATCTTCGTCGACAGTAAAGAAATCGCCGATATTGCTGTTGATATAGCCTGCGATCTGCGGATAATCCTGTTCAATCGCAGCAAGAACCAGCCGCTTTGCCTCCCCTGACACATCTGCGGCAAAGGATACAATCTCTGCCTGTGCGGCTGTGCTTACCTTGTCTGTGATATCATCACGGACATCGTCCTGAATTCCGGCGAGCTTGTTCTGAACAGCATTTTCAACCGCTGTGCGCACAGCATCACTGTCCATGACCTGCGTGACTGCATCCTGAATCGCCGTCCGGGTATCGGACGAGGTCAGAAAATCGGTGAAACTGTCTGTGAGTTTCTGCGTCAGATCAGAGCTGATCTGTTCCAGTTCCGGGATGCCATTTGCCTCTGCATAAGCAGAGAACGACTGAAGAAGCGCATCGCGAATCTGCTGAAGCTGATCCTGACTGATTGATATGGACATCTGTGCAATTGATGCAGCCAGCGCAGATATCCGCTGCTGTCCCTCCTGACTTGCCAGATACAGCGCAATCACGGCAGGGTCGTCTGGTTTCAGCGCCTGATCAGGACCGGAACCACCTGTCTGCGTGGAAGACGAGGTCCCGCCAGAGGCATTTGACGAATTCTGTTTTTCAACCCAGCTGAGATAGGCCTGAATTTCTTCCTGAAGTCTGGACTGTATGACATCCCGCGATATCTGGTCAGCGTTTTCGCGCACGATTTTCTTCACCTCTTCCTGAAGAACCTGCTGCGCTTCATCCGACGTGAGATACTGGCCGATATACTTCACAATGGACTGAAAGATCTGTTCCAGCTGTGCATCATCACTTCCCTGTGCCAGATCCGCTGCCGCCTCTTTCTTAAGCTGGTCCACGTACTGGGTTCCAAGCGACGCAACCGCCTGTTTGAGCGCTTCTTCCGAAAGGCTGGAAAATGCGGCATTCAATACGTCATTAAGATCTTCCTGCGTCAGACCGGGGATTTCCTTCTGCAGTGCGTCCAGGTCCACGAAATCCGAAAGCGAAACCGAGCCGGCCGCCGACTGCGCTTCATCCGAGGCATATTTCACGATCTGCTCCGTTATCCGGTTGATCTCGGAAGCCATATAAGACTGCATCGTATCCGCAGAGTCGCTGTCGATTGTCACATTAAAGGCCTTCGCCACATCATCGTGATCCAGAGTAACCAGGCTGCCAAAATCAAAGGCAGAACCGCTGTCCGTGAACTTCCGCCCCGTAAAAATATCGGTATCCGGGCTGGCCAGCTGCTGTTTCACCGCTTCGCTTTCGCTTTCTCTCCCGATAAGTTCATATATCAGGCCGCGCGGATAGCCGATCCCGGACGTCAGCATCATGTTCGAGGCGCCTTTCTTTGCCTGAACAATTCCAACAATGGTCAGATCCTCGCCATTTGCCACAAGGTCAGACATGTAAGCGGCATCGTCGGATTTGTCGCTCCAGATATTCATATCCGGATCATACACATATGTATCGCTGCTCAGGATCAGCTTGAACTGCCGGCCCAGGAAATCGCTGTAATGACACACTTCCTTTTCATCTTCACCGGAAGATGTGCCGGCATCACTCTGCAAGTCCGCTTCCGTTTCCGAATCACTTCCGGACGTATCCTCCGCACTGCCTCCGACGACAGAAACGGCGCTCTGTGCCAGACTCAGGATTGAATTGTCAGAGCCGGATGAAATTTTATTGATCATGCTTCGGAGCTCATCCGGGTCCTTGATTCCCAGTTCATACAGCAGAAAATCCGAAATATGGCCGTCCGCCGTCAGAACCAGAACAAGCTCATGATCATTCTCCGGCCAGCGGCCGGCCCGGACGTCATACGAATTTTCATAGAGTTCCTCATTGGAGGGCATCGCATGGAAAATGGACTCACCCACAATGCCGTTCATCAGACTGCTCACATCAATGATCGAGGTAAGCATATCCGAGAGCATCCGGTTCGGATTGAGCTGTTCCGGCATTCCGTCCGCATCATAGCTGTAAATCTGCGGCTCTACGCCGTAGTTGTATTCGATATCCGTCACATACTTGTCGATATCCGACTCTCCGCTCTCCAGATATTTCTTGAAGGAGACCAGATCATTGGCGTTCATTCCGGTAAAAATATCTTTTGCAAGTGTATTGACAGCGATTTCATCCGAATCGGAAGTGCTCTCCGTATCCGCCCCGCTGCTGGAAAGGGATGTCATCGAAAGTGCCGTTCCGTAACTCTCAGAAAGGAGTGATGACCAGTCGATGCCTGTCGAGTAAATTTCAATCGGATACTGCGACAGTGTAGCGCTCTCTGTATTCCGCACGTACTGCTGAAGACCGGTTTCAATCGCCAGAATCAGGGCAATACCGATAATGCCGATAGATCCGGCAAATGAGACCATAAGCGTCCTTGCCTTTTTGGTCCTGAGGTTCTGAAAGCTTAGTTCCAGCGCCGTCAGGAAATTCATTGAAGTGCGGCGGAAGCGGCCGTTTTTCACGACTGCTTTTGAACTCTCTGCAGTGCCTGCACCTTGCCTGGCACTGTCCGCTGCCGGATGAAGAGCTTCCTGCGTGAGAGCTGCACCGGGGGCTGAGACAGCCGTTTTCTCCGCCGGCATATTTTCTGGCAGATCCCGGCTTCCGGCAAAACGGCCGTCCCGGATTGTTACAATCCGCGTCGCGTACTGTTCTGCCAGTTCCGGATTATGTGTGACCATGACGACCAGTCTGTCTCTGGCCACTTCTTTCAGGATATTCATGACCTGAACGCTGGTGTCGCTGTCGAGCGCTCCGGTCGGCTCATCGGCAAGCAGGATTTTCGGATTGTTTACAAGAGCCCGGGCAATGGCCACACGCTGCATCTGTCCGCCGGACAGCTGGTTTGGCTTTTTATGCATGTGACTGCCAAGGCCTACCATGCGCAGAGCCTCCTCGGCTCTCCTGCGTCTCTCTTCGCCGGAGACACCCGCAATCGTGAGCGCGAGTTCAACGTTTGAAAGTACGCTCTGATGCATGATCAGGTTATAGCTCTGAAATACAAAGCCGATGACATGGTTGCGGTATGCATCCCAGTCCCGGTCGGTATAATTCCTGGTTGAAATCCCGTCGATGATCAGATCGCCGCTGTCATAGCGGTCCAGTCCGCCGATAATATTGAGCAGTGTCGTTTTTCCAGATCCGGAAGGACCGAGAATTGCCACGAACTCTGTATCACCCAGCGTCAGATTCACATGATCCAGCGCCTTCTGCACGGTATCACCCGTGCGGTACTCTTTGCAGATATCATGTAGTTCCAGCATATTTCCTCCCTGAATCCGTCCGGATTCTGCATACTCTTCAATTGGCCGGCTTGTCAGGCCGCCGCAGTTGATTTTTTCATTCCAGGGGCCTACGATATGAACAGATATTCCTTCGTGCAGCAATTTCATATCGGTACATACCGTGTGCCTGTCACACATGCACACGGGAAAGGAGCAGTTCATGAAATTAAAAACAGGTCAGACTGTGCGCATCGGTTTTGCATTTCTGTCAATCAGTGCCTTCTGGCAGATGTACAACACCATCATTCCGCTGATACTCACCAATACCTTTCATCTCAATGAGTCCCTGAGCGGCATCATTATGGCGCTGGACAATATCCTGGCGCTGTTTCTGCTGCCGATATTCGGCGGCATCTCCGACCGCTGCAAAAGTCCCCTTGGACGGCGGAAACCATTTATTCTCTTCGGGACCATTGCCGCCTCTGTTCTGATGCTCTTTCTTCCCGCCATCGACAACGCATGCTATGTGAATGGTTCCGCTGTGAATGCCTCCTCCCGTTTTCCGGCATTTATCATCGTCCTGGGAATTCTTCTTGTCGTAATGGGTACCTACCGGAGTCCGGCAGTCGCGCTGATGCCGGACTGTACGCCGAAGCCGCTCCGCTCCAGGGCCAATGCCATCATCAATCTGATGGGCGCTCTCGGCGGCATCCTCTATCTGCTGATCTCGGCAGTGCTCTATTCCAAAAGCCGCTCAGAGGCTATGACGGAAATCTACGGACACGTAAACTATCTCCCGATTTTCCTGATCGTTGCCGTCATCATGCTCATCTCTCTGGCGATTGTCATGTTCACCGTCAATGAAAAGAAATTGCACGCGGATATGGAGAAGTATGAAGCTGCACATCCGGAAGAAAATCTGACTGTGAAGGATGCTTCCGGGGGCGAAGCTCTGCCGGCACCTGTCAGAAAATCTCTGACTTTTCTGCTCATCTCCATCGCCCTGTGGTTCATCTCATACAACGGTGTTGAAACATGGTTCACAACGTATGCCGGCCGCATGTGGGATATGTCGCTCGGACAGGCAAATCTCTGCCTGACTATCGCCACCGGCGGCGCAATCCTCTCGTACATTCCGGTCGGTTGGATTGCCTCCCGCATCGGCCGCAAGAAGACGATTCTCACCGGTGTGACGCTCATGTTCAGCTGCTTCCTGTTCTGCTTTTTCTATACCTTTGCCGTCGGATCGTTCAGCCCTGCGCTGTTCGTAGTCTTTGTACTGGTCGGCATGGGATGGGCCGCCATCAACGTCAACTCGCTGCCGATGGTTGTTGAAATGTGCAAAGGTTCCGATATCGGGAAGTTCACCGGCTATTACTACACTTTCTCGATGGCCGCCCAGATCGTGACTCCGGTTGCCGCCGGTTTCCTTATGAACCGGATCAGCTATCAGGTGCTTTTCCCGTACTGCGTCGTGTTCATGGGCGCCGCCTTTGTGACCATGCAGTTTGTAAAGCACGGGGACACCGAGGCTGTAAGCCGCAGGAAAGGTCTTGACGCCTTTGAAGACATGGACACCTGAACCGCAGATATCTCACTGCTTCGTTTTCATCCGCGGCTTTGTACTGTCTGCTCCTCCTCTTTCATTTCTTCTTTTTTCTCTTTCCGGGCCTTCCGCATATCGAGGAAGGCCCGGACATAATCACTGAAACCAGCTGAATCCAGAATCGAGCAGGCCGCCAGATCCATCCACGGTGACATGTGCTTCGGATGGCAGGCAAGATAGACATTGCTCCACACCGGACCGTACTTTTCCTTTGCTTCCTGAAGCGGCTTGAATCCATAGATATAATTCATATGTCCATAGATATAGTGTTCAGCCTTTTCAAAAAGCGAAGGATCCTGCCCGTCGTTTGTATTGAAAAACGGTGCGATTCCAAGGCTCATATACTGCACGTTCTCTGCTTTCAGGGTCTGCATAATGTCATGAAACAACAGCTCCATGACACCGTGCGGCGCATCCTCTCTTCTCCGCATGATATCGATGATCCAGCCCTTACCGCCAAGATACGGATTGAGTACATTAAAGCCCTGTATCCTTCCATCCGGATCGGCTGCATAAAAATATCGCTTTTCCTCCGGATGTCCGAGCATCAGACTTCCCACTGCAAACTGCAGCCTTGCCGTGTGCTTGTCCCCGAGCCACTGATCCGTGATCTCCTGCATCTGTCTTTCAACATCCGGATCACGGTGCTTAAGCGGGCAGTATTCGTGAACCGTGAGTCCTTTGTGCTGCGCCGTATGCCAGGAAGAGCGTACCTTTGCCATTTTTCCGCCTGCCATTGACCAGCTGCCTACATCAAAGGTCGCTTCTTCTCCCGTCTTATAGCATCCATATCCGGCGTCATGGTAAAAGGGCAGATTCTTTTCCAGCACAAACAGGAATACGACATTCAGATGTCTCTTTCCGGCAAATTCCTCCAGTTCCGAAAGAAATGCCGGAATCTGCTCTCTTTTACAGACCGGATCCCCGCAGATGACCATTGTATGCCCGGACAGCGCATATGACGCAAAGCCATCTACCTGCCCCGGAAAGAACCAGGACTTGTCATCTTCAAGAGCAAGACCGCAGAGAGAATTTTCGCCGTACTGACGGAGACAGGAGCGGACGTAGTCCCGTTTTCCTTCATCTCTCGCTTCGGAACGGAAGCCTTTCGGATATTCTTCGATGATTTCCTCGTTTTCCTGACCAGCCATCGCGTTTATTATCTCCTTCTAAAACTGAATTATAGTCATTTTTTCCCGATATTTCTACTCCATGAAACAAACATAAAGAATTTCCAGACACAAAGTGTTCATTGTCCAAACGCACTTCTGTCACACGTGCGCCGTATTCTGAAACCAGTCAAAACCAGGAGCACTCCTTTGAATACCAAAGTACTCGTAAAGCAGGAAAG
>OMUP01000008.1 GCA_900314255.1 uncultured Lachnospiraceae bacterium
TCATCATCGAACTCATCAAACTGGCCAGCCTCATCATCACCATCAACAAATCCCTCGCCTGCGCCGACCGCATCGCCGACGTCTTTGACATAAGCCAAAGCATGGCCTATCCGGCCGCCGCAGACATGGCAAATGCAGGCGCTGCCGCTCAGGCCGCAGCTCAGGCCGCTGCTCCGGCCGCTGCCGCCTCTGCAGCTGCGGCTTCAGATACCGAGTCTGCCCCGGCCGTGCGCTTTTCGGACGTCTCCTTCACGTACGCTGGGGCCGGCGCCGAGGCGCTCTCCGGCATCAGTTTTTCCGCGCCGAAAGGCAGCACGATCGGCATCATCGGCGGAACCGGCTGCGGCAAGTCCACGCTGGTCAGCCTGATTGCTCGTTTTTACGACGCGACAAAAGGAAGCGTGCAGGTTGACGGCCAGAATGTCCGCTCGTACCCGGAAGGCGCCCTTACGGACAGGATCGGCTTCGTGCCGCAGAAGGCCGTGCTCTTCCGCGGGACTGTGCGCGACAACCTGCGCTGGGGCAATGAATCGGCAGACGACGCGGCACTCTGGGACGCACTTGGCGCTGCCCAGGTAAAGGATGTTATCGAGGGCAAGCCCGGACAGCTTGACTTTGAAATCGAGCAGAACGGCCGGAATCTTTCCGGCGGCCAGAAGCAGCGTCTCACCATCGCCCGCGCGCTGGTGAAAAAGCCGGAGATCCTGATCATGGACGACTCCGCAAGCGCCCTCGACCTGGCCACGGACCTGGCGCTGCGCCGCGCGGTGCGGGCCATGGAAGGCAGCATGACGATTTTCATCGTCTCCCAGCGCGCCTCAAGTATCCGCGACGCCGACCAGATTCTGGTGCTTGACGACGGTCACCTGGCGGGACGCGGCACCCACGAACAGCTGCTGCGCTCCTGCAGCGTGTACCAGGAAATCTACTATTCCCAGTACCCGGACGAACGTCCGGGCATGGCAGCGGCCGGAAAGGAGCAGGCATGAATACAAACAGAGAAAAAAGAAAAAAGACAGCCGGCACCTTCCGCAAGGTTCTGGTGTACATCGGGCATTACCGTGTTCTTCTGTTCTTAAGCATCATTCTGGCAGCCATAAGCGTCATTCTGCAGCTGTACATTCCGATCCTCTTCGGCCGGGCGATCGACTGCATCGTGGCTCCGGGTGCCGTGGACTTTGGCACCATCGCCGTTCTGGCCCGCCGGATCCTCGTCCTGATCGCCCTCACCGCTCTCTCGACCTGGCTCATGAATCTGACCAACAACCGCCTGACGTACAAGACGGTGCAGGACATCCGTGCCAAGGCGATCCGCCAGATTCAGGTCGTTCCGCTCTCGTATCTGGACGCCGGCAGCGAAGGCGACATCGTGCAGCGCGTCATCGCCGACGTGGACCAGCTCTCGGACGGCCTGCTCATGGGCTTCACCCAGCTCTTCTCCGGCGTCGTGATGATCGTCATGACGCTCGTCTTCATGCTGATGCGCAGTATTCCGATCTCCATTATGATCATCGTCATGACGCCGGTCAGCTTCCTGATCGCCCGCTTCATCGCAAAGCACTCATTTGCCATGTTCCAGAAGCAGACGGAAGTGCGCGGCCAGCAGACTGCTCTGATCAATGAAATGGTGGGAAATGAAAAAGTCGTCCGCGCCTTCAACTACGGAGAGCGCGCCTCGAAGCGCTTTGAAAAAATCAACAAAGATCTGCAGAAATACTCGGTGCAGGCGATTTTCTTCAGCTCGCTGACCAACCCCTGCACCCGCGCGGTCAACGCCTGCATCTATGCTCTTGTCGCGCTGGCCGGCTCGTTTATGATCCTGGGCGGGACGCTGACCGTCGGGACGCTCA
Source organism: uncultured Lachnospiraceae bacterium (assembly GCA_900314255.1). Taxonomy (GTDB): domain Bacteria; phylum Bacillota; class Clostridia; order Lachnospirales; family Lachnospiraceae; genus UBA4285. Next base: position 1,851 of record OMUP01000008.1, read on the forward strand.
CCGTGCTTCTCACCTATGCCAACCAGTACATGAAGCCGTTCAACGACATCAGCTCGGTCTTCACGGAGCTGACCGGCGCGATGGCCTGCGCAGACCGCGTCTTTGCTCTGATCGAAGCCGAACCGCAGACGCCGGATCCGGAGAAAGAACTTCCTCAGCCGGTGCGCGGCGAGATCTCCATAAGAGACGTCTCCTTCTCCTACACGCCGGACCGGCCGCTCATCGAGCATTTCAACCTGCAGGCACACCCGGGCATGCGCGTTGCCATCGTCGGCCCCACGGGCTGCGGCAAGACGACGTTCATCAACCTGCTGATGCGCTTTTATGACATTCAGTCCGGCTCGATCATGATCGACGGCACCGATATCTACTCCGTCTCCCGCGGCAGCCTGCGGCGCAGCTTCGGCATGGTTCTGCAGGACACCTGGCTGACGCAGGGGACTGTGCGGGAAAATCTGGCCTTCGGCCGGCCGGACGCTGACGACAAGGAAATCATCGCCGCGGCCAAAGAGGCCCACAGCTGGGATTTCATCCGCCGAATGCCCAGGCAGCTCGACACCGTAATCGGCGACGACGACCTGAGCCAGGGCCAGAAACAGCTTCTGTGCATCACCCGCGTCATGCTCTGCCGCCCGCCGATGCTCATCCTCGACGAGGCGACCTCCAGCATCGACACCCGCACCGAACTTCTCGTCCAGGGAGCCTTTGACAAATTGATGGCCGGCCGCACAAGCTTCATCGTCGCGCACCGCCTCTCGACCATCCGCAGCGCCGACGTAATCCTCGTCATGCGCGACGGCAAAATCATCGAGCAGGGCACCCACGACCAGCTCATGGCCGCCGGCGGCTTCTACACCCGGCTCTACAACTCACAGTTCGCCGGGACAGCAATCTGAGCCTGAGAAACACAGAAAAAGTTGAAATGAAGGGCCTGCTGCAGCTGCAACAGGCCCTTTTTGATACTTTTCTTTTTTGATACTGCCGCCAGTCATCGGAAAACAAGCCAGGCGACAAATCCGGTGCGCCCTGAGGCGGTCCGGACAGCCGCCAGTCATCGGAAAGCAAGTTTGTGGCATTTCCGGTGCTTTTTTTGACCCTTTTCTGCTCGTTATGTCATCGGGATTAAGTGAAGCGCCTGCATAGATGACGTCTTCCCTGAATTCAGGGCAAAAAGAGCACCGGAAACTTGCTTTTTTGTTATTTTGCTGACCAGCAGGCCCTGCTTCCTGAAAAAATGTCATCGGAGAACCACACACTTGTTAATCTAGCTGACCGCCGCCATGATCTCAGGCAAGATTGTCACCGGAAATTCACCAACTTGTCTGTTTTGCTGCTCGGCCAGCCCCGAAACATTCATCAAATCAGCCTTCCTGTCCGCTTTTTTGCTGAATGGCAGCTGGCCCGCCGCGCCGGATTCATCAATTCAGCTCATTTCTGCCCATTTTGATGAACTCCCGCCCGGGCCCGCCTTGGCTGCCTCTTTACTTGAAATCAAAAATATTCAGCCCTGTATTTCCGATATCATCGCCACGGCGGCCGATTTCTCCATCCAGGCGGGTCACGAAGATTTCTGCCGTGCCGCCGATCCGAAGTTCTTTCAGGTGTCCGCCGAAGGCATGCTGGCTGCTGTCCGCCGCTGTCACATGCACATGCAGATACGGTTTGCCGTCCATCACGGAAATATTTCCGATCAGCGCCGTGACCTCAAGCGGCTCATTAAATTCCCTGCAGATGAATTCCTGCTTTGTGACATCATAAAGGCCGGCCTTCATGTAGTCGGCAGCGCCGAGTCCTTCGATCTTTCCGGCCGTGATCTTTTCCTGCTCTGCCAAGCTTTCAAGGCAGCTCATCACTTCTTCCCCGCGGTCAACGCGCAGGGCATACACATTTCCAAACTTCTTGTACTGCATTTCTCATTCCTCTTTTCTCTGCAGCAGCCGCGCAATGGCTGTCCGGTGCACCTTCATGGCTCCGACGGGGCAGAATTCCTGACAGCAGAAGCAGCGGATGCATTTATTTCTGTCAATGTGCGGAACGCCGCCCGTCCCGGGAGTCTGCCGGCCGGTCGTCTTCCGGCCAGGCGCATCCTTCCCGGCCGCTTTTTCCCCGGGCGTCTGCCGGCCGGCCGCATTCGCTGCGCCGGCGGCTTTCGCGCCTCTCATCGTAATCGCGTGCGCAGGACAGACGCGGAAGCACTTGCCGCAGGATATACATTCCGAGGGCGCAACCTTCGGCACCTGCTGCAGTGCTTTCACGAGCACGGACCCGGTGAGACGCCCCAGCGGGCTGCCGCCAAAAAACATCATGCTCCTTCCGGCCGCTTCCCTGAAATCCGGGACCCGGTACGCTTTCGTGTCCGTCCCCAGGATCCGGACTTCCGTGACGTCTGCCGGCCCCAGGCCGCGGCGCGCGGCGCAGGATAGCGTCGGTACATCCTGAACCCGAAGCCCTATTGTGTCCGCGCAGACCATGTCCAGATCGTACGGACTTTCGGACGCCAGCAAAAGCCCCACATTCCGCGGCGTTCCGGCCGTCGGGCCGTTGCCCTCCATGCCAGTCACGGCGTCCACGATGTTCAGTGCCGGGCGGAAATACTCGTTCAGATCGATGAGCATGCCTGCAAATGCAGATTCTTCCGGAAACCGCATGTGGTACTCTGGCTTGGTGGTGCCGGGGACAGCACCGAACATATTTTTCACGGACGCCGTCAGCCGCATCATGCCGTGCGTCTTCAGCTTGGCGAAGTTGATGATCAGATCCGCACTCTTCAGCCAGGCGGTGCAGGTAAAGACATGCGCGCTGACAGCCTTGTCAAAGTTCACATCCTCCGTCGAGACATCGAAATTCAGTTTCGCGCCCGTTTCTTCCACGCGCGTCATGCCGCTGGCTCTGTACACGTGTTCAAGAACTTCCTCCGTAAACAGGCCGCCCGGGCTGTCGCCGACCGTGACAAATGCTCCGCGCGCGGCGAGCCGCCGGCACAGTTCGCACACCAGCTCCGGGTGCGTCGTCGCGGCCGCCTCCGGCGCTTTCGCGCTGACAAGATTCACTTTGACAGCCACCTTCATCCCCGGTTTGACAGCCGCGAGAAGATCCTGCTCCTCAAGCAGAGCATCAAAAGCCTTTTTCACCGTCTCCGGACGGTAGTCCGGGCAGGCGGACGCGAAGACCGGTGCCTGACGTTTCCGGGTGTGATCATTTGCCATCATAGTCAGTTCCCTATTCTCCTCTGCATCTCCATCAGGACCGACGCGAACATGTACACGCAGATTCCGAGGCCGGCCTGAAGCGGATACAGCGCGACGGCACCTTCCGGGATCAGCATCGCCAGGATCGTGATCGCACCGGCCGGCGGCATAAACAGACGCGTGCGGTATAAAACGGCCAGGATAAGCGACGCGGCCACCGCCGCGGAAAGTGTCAGCGGCAGACCGAGCGTCATCGTGAGCAGAAAACGCGTCCCGGCCCCGATCAGCGCGCCGCCTGTGAGAAGCGCGATGACCCGCCAGGGCTTGAGCGGTGACTCCGGTTTCCAGTTCTCCGAGAGCTCCGTGAATGCCACCAGAAGCGGCGGAGCGGCAATGTATCGCCACCCGGCAAAGACCGCCGGCGCCAGAAGCACCGCCGCGACAGCCGTCCGGATGAACATACTGCTCCAGCGCGCCTTTCCCGGCCGCGCCACCGGTGTGAACGGCTCCTCCCGCCGGTATCCCTGCCGCACGAGCAAATGCCGCAGCGCGATGATCAGCGCCGTCATCGCGGCCGCCGAAATCAGATACGAAATCACTTTCGTCCCGATCAGAACCGGCAGCACCACCGCCGAAATAAGCGGCGCCAGCGACGTTCCCGAGAACAGAAAAACAACCTGCGCGATGACAAATGCGAACAGCACCTTCGCGTACAGATACCCCGGAAAGTACAAACTGATGAGAAGTCCCAGCAGAGCGCACCCGGCGATCAGCAGAAACATCCGCGCTGAAGTCACCTGCCAGGAACGCTTCGGCGCGCACAGATACCCGACGGCAAGCGCGGCGATCTCCGGGAAGATGATCTCCGGATCGTTCAGAAGCTCCGATGCCGCCGTCATGGCTGTGATCACGGCGACCGTGAGAAGAGCCGGTATAATCTGCGGCCTTCTCTTCCCGCTCCGAGCGCTGCCTCTCACAGCGTTCTGCGTAGTTTCTATGGTTTCTGCCGTCATTTCCCCGCTCCTCAAATCAATATCCTTTCGCCCGGAAACCCTTTTGCCCGGTTTCCCACCCCTTTACAACAGGCCGGCACAGGTCTCCTGCGGCCATTGTATCATACAACCGCTTCGTCCGCCTCCATCTGCGGCCAGCTCTCCTCCTGAAAGACTTTCCTTCTTTCCAGGCAGGCAGTATAATGTAAACAAATAAAGCAGATTGTTTCCCGCGCCGGAACAGCCGGCCGGGATCTGAATATCAATCCCGCAGGAGGTGCAGAAATGGATGATTTTGACGACGGACTGAGAAAAATACTGCTGGCCGGCATCGGCGCCGCTGCCGCGACTGGCGAGAAAGCGCAGAAACTGTTCAACAACCTGGCGGAAAAAGGCGCTGCAACCGTGGAGCAGAACAAAGATCTGAATGAGCGGTTCCAGAAAAAGTACGCGCAGGCTGCTTCCGCCGCGAAAGACGCCTTCCAGAAAATGACAGAAGCGCAGCGCACCCGCCGCGATGTCGCGCAGACACTCGCCGGCCTGACAGACGAAGAGCTGAAACAGCTGAAGGACGCCCTCGCTTCCCTGGGGTTCAGCCATCCATCTGAGACGGCAGCGGCAGATGGTGAAGCGCCGGAAGCACAGCCGGAGACACAGGCAGAACAGAAGACAGAAACACAGCCAGAAGAAGCTCCGGAGGCGCCGCAGGAAAAGTCTGAAGAGGCAGCGCCGGAAGATGCTTCTCAGAATGCTCCGGAGGCAGATCCGCAGTCAAAAGAAGCTTCAACGGAAGAATAACAACATTTTTCAATTTGCCGCTTGACAAACTCCTGAGGCGTATCGTATACTAATCAAGTCGCGTAAAGCGGCAGACATGTGGGATTATAGCTCAGCTGGGAGAGCATCTGCCTTACAAGCAGAGGGTCATAGGT
>OMUP01000192.1 GCA_900314255.1 uncultured Lachnospiraceae bacterium
GTCTGATGCAATGAAACGGATAGGTCTTGCCGAGAAAACCGGCCGCGGAATAGATAGAATATTCGAGGGTTCTATTGTTTTTGGCAGACCATGGCCGGATTACAGCGAATCCACAAGCAGTACAGTTAAGCTGTTTATTCAGAGAGCAAAGGCAGATCTGCCGTTCGCCAAGTTCGTAGCAGATGAGCAGAATCGACAGGGAAAGCCATTATCGATATATACTCTTATGATACTTTCCGTCATGAATATGGAAAGACGCGTTACATTGGATCGCATCGTAGATATTACGAACCTTAGTGAAAACAAAGTGAGGTCTGCAATTGAGAATCTAATCGAGCAAGGACTTATAGGAGCTTCTGGGCGTGGAAAAGATCGTTCTTTTATTCTTGGGGCTAAGATCTATCGCGAGAATAAAGAAACAATTCAGTATGTGCGTCAGACAGATATTGACAGTATTCGTTATCCGGAATTGATTATGAAACTTGCCAGCACGCAGGATGGGATTATTACAAAACGAGACGTTGCGGATTTGCTTAAGATAACACCGACGCAATCATATGCTTTGATAAAAAAATTGCAGAAGGAAAGAAAATTAGAACTTCTTTGTGGAGGGAAATATGCAAAATACAAAATGATAGAATGATATCGACATGGTCATTCTAAAATCATGTCCGGAAAAAGAATGAAAAGACAGGCTGAATTCACAGAAGATGCTGTCTTTTATTGCTCTATATTGTTTTTAACTCGAGTTTAACTCAATTAAGATCGAGTTAAACTCGAGTTAAATGTCGAGTTAAACGATAGGGGCATCATATTGGGCGAAAATATTAAACGCCGGGAAGAAGCGGGGCAAGAGGCAGATCTTCCGGCAGGACTGTATGAACAGGTGATCAGCGAGTCGCTGGCGGAAAGACTGTCGGAAATTCCCGCCGAGCGCAGGGCGGAAAGCGGAATCGATGAGGGCGAGGCCCCGCAGATTCTCTCAAAGTATGTTTCCAAACTTGTGGAGAGGAAATTGTCGGAAATCGCTGATACAGGAGGCAGTCTGCCCGAGCAGATCCGGCTTGTCAATCACCTTGTCAGTTCGTTAAATCCGGACAGCAGCGAAGTAAGAGCTTCAGATCCGGAGGAACGGCTGCGCCGCGAAGCTTTTTCCGGTGAAAAAGTAGACGGAGACGGGAGAGAACTTCTGGCGCTGGCGGCGCCAAAAGACCCGCTTCTTGCTGCCGGCAGGCGGGCGTCGGATATCCCGAGGCCGGAGACCTCCCTTTCCGGCAGCAGTCTTTTTACCGGCGCGGAACATGAGCCGCAGCTTTACTCTGAACTGAAGAAAGAAATAGCATCCTGCGACGAAGTCGACATGCTGGTTTCTTTCATTAAGTGGAGCGGGCTGAGGCTGATTTTCAATGCGCTGGAGGATTTTACGAATCGCGGAGGCACTCTGCGGATCATCACAACATCCTATCTGGGTGCAACAGATTACAAGGCGGTAAAAGAGCTCTCCCGGCTGCCGAATGCGGGTATCCGCATCAGCTATGATACGGAGCGCACGAGACTTCACGCCAAAGCATTTCTGTTCAAACGAAAGACCGGCTTTTCAACGGCGTACATCGGTTCATCGAATCTTTCCAATCCGGCGATGACAAATGGCCTGGAGTGGAATGTAAAGATCACAGAGTCGGATCAGTCGGAAACCATGCGCAAGGTGCAGGCGACGTTTGAGGGATACTGGAACAGCAGCGCGTTTGAAGCGTTTCACGCGCAGAGAGAGGAGGATGCGCGGAAACTGAAGCAGGCACTGCGGATTGAAGAATGGCAGGCTTCCGGTACGCAGAGTGAGACCTATGTGTTCACAATCCGTCCGTATCCGTTTCAGCAGGCGATTCTGGATGAACTTGCCGCCGAGCGCGAGCTGCGGGGCCGTTACCGGAACCTTCTTGTGGCGGCGACAGGAACCGGTAAGACCGTAATTTCGGCATTTGACTACCGGAATTTCTGCAGTGCGCGTCCGGGTCACAAGAATCGGCTTCTGTTTGTCGCGCACCGGGAAGAGATATTGACACAGGCGCTGGCGACGTTCCGGGGCATTCTGAAAGATCCGAATTTTGGAAGTCTGGACGTCGGACATTTCAGCCCGGATTCTGTCGATCACCTTTTTATTTCGGTGCAGACGATGAATTCGCAGGAATTGTACAAAAAGCTTCCTGCCGATTTTTATGACTTTATCATCGTCGATGAGTTTCATCATGCTGCGGCGCGCACGTACCAGGCGTTTCTCAGTACGTTCCAGCCTCAGATTCTTCTAGGGCTGACGGCTACGCCGGAACGGGCTGACGGGCGGGATATCCTGCAGTATTTTGACGGGCATATCGCCGCGGAAATCCGCCTCCCGGAGGCTATTGACCGCAGACTGCTCTGCCCGTTCCAGTATTTTGGCGTCAGCGACAGTGTGGACCTTGACTCGCTTAGCTGGAAGCGCGGCGGATACGAGAAGTCTGAACTGGATAATCTCTATGTCTTCAGCCGCAGACTGGCTGTTTCGCGCGCCGAAGAAATTATCGCTGCTCTCCTGCGCTATGTCACAGACATTCGCGAGGTGAAGGGAATCGGTTTCTGCGTCTCTGTCGAACACGCGAAGTTCATGGCACAGCAGTTTAACGATCACGGCATACCCTCGATTGCTCTGTCCGGCTCCTCAAAAGACGAGGAGAGAAGCACAGCCAAGTCCCGCCTGGCAGATGGAGAAATCCGATTCATCTTTGTTGTGGATCTGTACAACGAAGGGGTTGACATTCCGGAGATCAATACGATCCTGTTCCTTCGCCCTACAGAATCGCTTACCGTCTTCCTGCAGCAGCTGGGACGAGGTCTTCGTCTGTCCCCGGGGAAAGACTGCCTGACCGTTTTGGATTTCATTGGGCGCGCCAATAAAAAATACAACTTTGAACAGAAGTTTGCGGCGCTTCTGCAGCCTACGAAACGAAGTGTACAGCAGGAGGTGAGAACAGGCTTCACATCCCTCCCCAAGGGCTGCTATATCGAACTGGAAAAGAAAGCAAGAGAGTGTATTCTGGAAAATATCAGGCAGGCCTGCCACACAAAAGAAGGAATTCTTTCCAGAATCCGGACATTTGAAGAGGATTCCGGGCAGAAGCTGTCGCTGGAGACATTTGCCGGGTATTATGGGCTGAATCTGCGGGAATTTTATGCAAGGGGGCTGAGTTTTTCGAGAATGTGTGCGCTGGCTGGCGTGCGGCCCTCTTTTGAGGAACCGCTGGAGGAGGAGATTACAAAGGCTCTGCCGACGCTCGCCGCCATGGATTCGCGTGAGTTTATCAGATTTATTCTGAAAACAGTAAACGATCTGCGCAAGGCTCGAGAAGAAGGCACACTGGAAGAGTGGTTTATGTGTGCTGCACAGGCAGACGAAAGGGAGAAGTTGTTCCTGGAAATGTTCTACATCACGTTGTTCCGGGAATATGCACCGTCTTGGGACGATCCGGCTGTGCGGATGCGGTTTCGCAAACTCTCTGACAGCCCGGTGATGTGCGAAGAGATCGGGCAGCTGCTGACGATTCGTCTCGGTCGGATTGATTTTGTGGACAAGCCGGCCGGCCTCGGATTTGAATGCCCTCTCTCGCTGCACTGCACATATACCCGGGATCAACTGCTCACGGGACTCGGATACACAAAAGCCATGAATGTGCGCGAAGGTGTCAAGTGGCTGCCGGAGCGCGGGGTGGATGTGCTTCTTGTGACGCTGAATAAGTCGGACAAGGACTATTCACCGACCACGATGTACCGCGATTATTCGGTCAGCGAAGACCTGTTTCACTGGCAGAGCCAGAGCACGACTTCGGAAGGCTCAAAGACCGGTCAGCGGTATATTCACCACCGCGAGATGGGCACGAAGATACTTTTGTTTGTGCGTGAGTATAAATCAGATGTCGGCGGCGCGGTGCCCTACACATTTCTGGGCCCGGTGGATTATGTCAGCCATTCCGGAAGCTGCCCTATGAATATTCTATGGCGGCTTGAAACGGCGATCCCGGCGAAGTTCCTTGGTCGGACCAATCAGACGGCGGCGGGATGAGCACATGTGAAAGAAGGCTTTGAGCCAGATACAATAAATGTAGAAAAGAGGCGGCATCACTGTCGTTACCTGGCGATGCCGTCAGTAGAATAGGTTGAATATGAAGATTAACATCTTTCACAAAAAACATCTCGCCGCCAGAACTCTGGCGGTAATCCTTTCGGTTGTTCTGATGGGATTTGCTTTGTCCTGGCTTTTCTGGATCGACATGGGGGCGGATCCGTACACGGTCATGAACCGGCAGGTTTCGGCGCGGCTGGGGATGAGTATTGGCAACTGGCAGCTGATTCTCAACACGGTGCTGTTCGTTCTGGTCCTGCTTTTCGGGAGCAGTAATATCGGAATCGGGACACTTGTTAATATGACGCTGGTCGGATATACGCTCGACTTTTTCACAGGCCTGTGGAACCGTACGGTCCCGAAGGAGGCGACAACGCAGGGCGCTGCGCGCCTCCTCATTCTGGCACTGGCACTGCTGATTTTTGTGCTCTCGGCGGCGGTGTATATGGATGTCCATCTCGGCGCCGCACCGTATGATGCGGTCCCGTTTATTCTCTCGGAACATCTCCCGAGGGTTTCGTTCCGGCTGGTGCGGATGGTCTGCGATTTTACATGTATTGCGATCGGATGCCTCCTGGGGGCAAAGCTTCAGGCGGTTCCGGTTCTGATGGCACTGCTGCTTGGGCCTGCCGTCGCATTGGTCGCACGGTACGGCGCAAAATACTTTCCGACACTTCTGGGGGAAGATGACTGATACCGCAGAAGGGCCCGCATCCACGCCGGACGTGGATGCGATACGTTGAAAATTCTCCGCATTCCCGGTATAGTTGTTGCTATATAACAAATTACGGCGGCAGTTTGTTTCTGGCGTGAGTGACAGGCGCTGCCGGAACAAAAGGGGTATGAGATGGGGAACATGACACAGGCGAAGAGCAGGGCGGAGAAATTCTGGACCAGTCCGGTCACGGTTTTTCTGGTTGCTTTTTTCTGCTGCTTTCTCTGGGGATCGGCGTCTCCGGCGATCAAAATCGGGTATGAATTTTTCTCAATCGGTGCAAATGACCTCGCCTCGCGGATCGTCTTTGCGGGTACGCGCTTTTGTATTGCCGGCATGATGGTCATCGCGTTCGGGAGTATGCAGCATCACACGTTTCTGCGCCCGCAAAGAACTGGCTGGAAATATGTCTTCGTGCTGATGCTCTTTCAGACGATCCTTCAGTATATTTTCTTTTATACCGGGCTCGCGCACACGACCGGCGTGCGCGGCTCGGTCATCAATGCGGCGGGGACGTTTTTTTCGCTGTTCCTGGCGGCATTTGTCTTCCGGTTTGAGAAGCTGACGGCCGCAAAGGTTCTCGGAAGCATCCTGGGATTCCTCGGCGTGCTCATCATCGTGACGGCCGGCCAGACGGGCGGCGGCGCGATCAGCTTCGCCGGCGAAGGCAGCATGGTGATCGCGGCTTTCGCGAGTGCGGTCGCGGGCTGTTTCATCAAGAAATTTTCGGCGAAGGAAAATCCGGTCACACTCAGCGGCTGGCAGTTTTTCTTCGGCGGCATCGTCATGGCGCTCGCCGGCACGGCCTTTGGCGGACGGCTGCGTCCGACCGGCAGCGGCGCCTGGCTGCTGCTTCTGTACATGGCATTCATCTCCGCGGGCGCGTATACGCTCTGGGGTGTGCTCCTGAAATACAACGACGTGAGCCGCGTCACGATCCTCGGCTTCATGAACCCGGTTCTCGGCGTCCTGCTCTCCGCCGCTTTCCTCGGCGAGGGCCAGGAAGCTTTCAGTGCGCGCGTCCTCGCGGCGCTGGTGCTGGTGAGCCTCGGAATTATTATTTCGGGGAGGAAGAAACAGAGGGGTTCATGATGGCAGATATTGCAGAAAGCCATGAACGGGCACAGGAGAAGGTGCGCCAGTACATGACAGAGCATTACAGGAAGCTGGTGCGCAGTTACTTCGCAGATATAACCGAACAGGGGCAGATTGATAAACGTGCCAGATTCGAAGAGTGTGAATTTCTTATGAAGCAGCTGTATCAGTTTTCGGAAGATGAAATTCTGGACATCTATGATCAGGAGTATAGAATGTATTACTGCTCGTAGAAGGAAGGGAGAATCTATGGCAAATAAAATTGTAAAGAACCGCTCCCGACAGATACCTTGCGAAAATATATAGGCTGAATGGATGTTTTCTCCGCCTGTTTAGCTGGATGTTTTTTGATCCAGAATGTTCAGCAGTTCCCGTGGCGTTACGACGAAAGGTTCCTTGGGAAAGTGGCTGATACAGCGTTGCAGGTCATGCTTCTAATGTGTGATGACAGTGCGTTGATATTGCATTAATATTTGTGTACTGTTGAACGAATGGTAGGTGTTGAAACCTTGTGAAACGATGATCAGCTGTATATAATAAGACCGATATTTGCAAGTGCGGCAAAGGTGCTGCGGACTGTGGCGAAATGATAATTTTCGCTGTGGGTTCTGCCGGGATCTTTGCCGCTGTTTTTTTGAAGAGGAAAGAGGAGAAAATATGAACAAGGAAAGTACTGTTTCCAAATCCGAAAGAGAAACAACAGATTCCGATTATCCGCTGACGCATGTGCCAAAAGATGCCCGACGCACATTCTTTTCGGTAATGGCTGTGCTTCTCGGAATCACATTTTTCAGCCCGACCATGGCTGTTGGGGCACAGATCGGAACAGCATTCACATTTGGCAATGTGCTTCTGATAACTCTGCTGGGAGATTTGATTCTGGGGATTTATGTCGCTGTCAACTGCGGAATTGGAGCAAAGACAGGTCTTACGAGTGTAATGCTTTGCCGGTATACATTTGGCAGAGCCGGTGCAAAGTGGGCGGATCTGCTTCTCGGAGGCACTCAGATTGGCTGGTATGCATACGTAAGCGCGTATGTTGGTATGCTTTTTGCAACGGCTTTCAACCTTCCGGGATCTGCTACATGGTTTACCCTTGTGTGGGCACTGATTTTCGGTGTTACGGCTTTATACGGATATAAGGCAATGGAAAAAATCGCATATGTTGCTGTTCCGGCGCTTCTTATTCTCGTGATCCTCATTCCTATTCTGGGAATCCGGGCTGCGGGCGGTCTGAGCGCACTTGTCTCGGCGGTTCCTACAACCTCCATGAGCGTTGCAACAGCAATGACAGCCATTGTCGGGACGTTTTCTTCCATGGGTACGCAGGCCTGCAACTGGTCCCGCTTTTCCAAAAGTACAAAGTCGGGATTCTGGTCAGGCTTTGTGGCATTTATGATCGGAAATACGGTTATGCTTGGTGCCGGAATTGTTGGAGCACTGGCTTTCGGCGAGTCGGATTTTATTGTTATCCTGATGAATCTTGGGCTTTCTGTCGTGGCTCTCGTTGTTCTTACGCTGAATATATGGACCACGGCTCATGCAGGTGCTTACGCATGGGCAGTCGCCGGAGCAGAAGCAGCCAATAAAGAAAATAAGACACCATTCCTTCTCATCGGTCTTGCGATTGCGGTTGTTCTGGCCTGCACAGGCATTTACAATCAGCTGATTCCGTTTCTGAACATTCTCGGCGTCTTTATTCCTCCGATCGGTGGGGCGATTATCGGGGATTATTTCTTCACATTCAAACGCAGACTGCCAAAAGTTGAGTGTGTTACCTTTAAGTTGCTTCGTATATCTCCGGTAATTGCTTATGCGGCAGGAACTATTGCCGCATGGGTTACCAATGTATTTAATGTGGGAGTGCCTCCGCTTCTTGGCATTGCCGTCTCTATCGTCTGCGTACCGATTGCAAATGCGGTTCTGAAGGCTGCCGGGGTCGGGGATATGCATGGGATCAGCGATGATGCGGAATATGTCTGACTTGAAGCATGAAAGCAACCGAAGGGAAATGGTGAGATGAATATCGGAAATCTGTTTTCAATTAATGGCACAATTTCAACACAGGTGCTCAGCGTTGTCGGACTGCAGTATGGACCTGCCGGAGCCCAGACAAGAGAAGAAGTGAGTGAAAATCTGCAGACGCTGCTGGCGTATATGGATTCAGCTGTCAGCGGATATCCGGGGGCAGACCTGGTTGTTGCACCGGAGGCCTGTATTCAGGGATTTGCTCCGACCGGCTTTGAAGACGCGATCCTGACGGAAGACAGCCCGGAAGTGAAGACGATCTGTGATCGCTGCCGGAAACTTTCTATATGGGGAGTGTTTGGCCTGCTATTTTGGACGGATAGCAGAAAATGCTATGAAAACACGGCGATTGTTGTGAATGACAAGGGGGAAATCGTACACCGTTACGTAAAAATGAATCCGTGGATCCCGTTTGAAAATTCACGCCCGGGGAAAGAGTGCACGGTATGCGACGGCCCCAAGGGTTCAAAACTCGGCATTATCATCTGCGCAGACGGTGATTATCCGGAAATATGGCGGGAAGCGGCATATCGCGGAGCGAACGTCATCATCCGTCCGACACACTATATGGATCCGTATGAGGAGGCCTGGAGTATTACCAACAAAGCCGGAGCGTACTTTAACCAGGTATATGTTATCGGCGTCAATTGTACCGGACTTGCCCGGAATGAAAGCCGTTCCTGCTTTGGCAGAAGTATGATTCTTGGTCCTGACGGTAATATCATTGCACAGATGGCTGACCATCCGGGACTTATCAAGGCGGATCTTTATCCCGGGATCATTGACAAGATTCATGAGCAGGCGGTGCATTCTGCTCCGATGTTTACTTTTAATCACCGGGGGGCCAGCTGTCCGGATATGTACGGAGAAGGAGACCAGGCTATGCGGTATACTGCATATGGCTATAAGAAAGGGAGAGAAGAGAGATGACAAAGCCATCGTACCCTGCACTGTTTCACTATATCCAGAAAGCTCTGGCTGATGTGGCATATCCTGTGACGAAGCAGGAGATTCTTGATAAGGCAGGTGAGAGCCCTGTTTTTACGGACTGGGAAATATCGGTGCCGCTTTCCGCATTTGTAAAGCAAATTGAAAAAGAGCAATTCTCCTGCGCCTCAGATTTTTACTGTGCACTGATTGCTGCAATGAGCGGCTGAGGAAGCGTTATCATAACATTGTGAAATCATTCTTATAGATATAGATAGCAATCCTGCCATAATCGGTCTGTGATCTTCCCGAAAGAAGGTGCAGACCGGTTTTTATCGTTATGGGAGAGAACTGGAATATGGAGTGACATGTGCTATACTGATAAAATATTACAGGCATATGTGAGAATATACGGGAGCTTTGCAATGAATGGCATTACAGTATACCATGGCAGCAACATACCGGTTGAGAAACCGAAAATCCTATTGAACGGGCATTAGATGACAGAAGAATGGCTGAATTTTGTTGTGGCATGCAGAAGAGGAATTGAGCATGGCTATGACATAGTAGAAGGTCCTATGGCGGATGCTCAGGTATGGGATTATGTGGAAAGTTACGCGGCGGGTACGATTTCGAAGGCTGCGTTCCGGGAACTTGTCAGCAGGATTCCCAAGCCGCTTGAGATGGGACATGTCTATATGCGGCTGATCCGGGATACCATGCGGCCGGATGAAACCTATGTCGAGGACATACTGAGGGTTTATAATGATTCCATCTGCAATACGATCGATAACTATAATGCCAGCG
>OMUP01000028.1 GCA_900314255.1 uncultured Lachnospiraceae bacterium
CTGAGGGTTTATAATGATTCCATCTGCAATACGATCGATAACTATAATGCCAGCGCATACTACGAGCCGTCGTACGTGATCTCGAGAGCGTATCGGGAGGGCGGTTTCTGAAAGCTGGCAGCATTTGCCAGGGGGTGAAGATCTTGATACAGGAAAAAATGCTGGTCAGCGGCTGTGTGGGGGAGACAGCTGGGTTTAACACGCAGCTGCTGTACTTCACGTGTTCTTCGCTGACGGAGGATGACCGATATCTGTTTCTTATCACGGACCGTACGGGATCGCCGAATGTGGCCGTCAGGGATCTGAGAACGGGTGAGGAGCGGGTGCTCACGGACAACCGGAACGGGATCATGAAGAGCTACGTATACTTTGACGGGCAGCCGGGCCGGGGACTCAGTAAGGCGAGCGTGTCGCTTGACGCGGGGCGCGGCATTGCGTACTACATTCAGGATGACGAGATCCGCTGCGTGGATCTTGCGGGAAGAATCCGGGTGCTGAACCGGATCCCGGACGGCCGGATGACGGCCTTTACGCATGTCTCGTCGGACGGAAAGCGGCTGTGCGTGCCGATGACGGACGGGCGGTGCCTGGACTATGATCCTAAGACGGAAGGAGAGGGGCTGGACCGCCGGCCGGTCTACAATATCGACCGCCGGGTGCAGGATGAGAACCTGTCCAGTTACCTCTGTGTCTATGACACGGAGAGCGGCGGGCTGCTGTACGAAAAGCAGGTTCCGAAGTGCTGGATCACGCACGTGCAGTTTGATCCGGTGAATCCGGATATCATTCTGTACAACCATGAGTGGGCCTGTTTTGACTGCGGGATCCGGCGGATGTGGCTGTATGACCGCGCGCGGGATGAGATCCGAAGGGTCCGGACGGAAGGTGCTGACACGCTGGGGGATCCGCGCGGATTTGCAAGAAAGCGCGGGGACTGGGTCTGCCATGAGATGTGGAGTGAAGACGGGAGGTATATCATCTATCACGGCGGCTACGAGAACGGGCCGGCCATGGTGGGGCGCTACGATCTGTCATGCGGGCAGTATCATGAGATTGCGCTGCCGGATGATTACAAGTCCTACGGGCATTTTACGATGGATGCAGAGGGGAATCTCGTCTGCGACGGATACTACCGGCACCCCGGGGACGTTGTGATAGAGCGCGAGAACAGCACGGACAACGGACCGGACCCGCACAAGAAGGACGGCCTGTACATCTCTTTTGTCCGGCCGGACTGGGAGGCGGGGAAGCTCACCTGGACGCCGCTGTGCCGGCATGACAGCGACTGGCTCGGCCAGGATGCGCATCCGCATCCGGTCTTCAGCCACGATGGAAAGACCGTGTATTTTAACAGCCGGACCGGGCGGTATGTGAAGGTATACTCGGTTCCGGTTGTGAAAAACATCTGAATTTATCATTGACATTTTGTGAATTGTGTCATAGAATCGGCATCACAAAAGCATATGAAGACCGGCTGTGAGGAGAACAGTCCCGGAAACGAATGGCACAGAGAGCTGTCGGGTGGTGCAAGACAGTGCAGGACTTCCGCGGAGAATCATCTCTGAGCCTCGGTGCAAAACAGAATCCGTATGGATTCCAAGTAAGTGCCGACGGAGGATCACCGTTATCAAAGATCACGCATTGTCAGATGCGGCTGAGTGGCCGGCGCCGTGAGACGCCAGCAGGAAGAGTGGTACCGCAGAGGGTTTAAAAGCCCCTGTCCCTTCCCGTAATCAGAACCTGATTACGGAAAGGAACAGGAGCTTTTTTAAATGGGCGGGGATACCCGCGAGCTGAAGGTCGGACGCTTCACACTGCTTTTTATTTCCGGAACGCAAGGGAACTTTTCTCAGGCTCCGGCTGTAAACGGTTTTGCCGCGTTTAGAAGCGGCAGAAAGGAAAGAAAATGAAAGCATTGGAAAAAGCGAGCGATTTTGTCGGCAGATGGATGGCAGTTATCGTCCTTGCGGTTGCTGCCCTGGCTCTGTTTGAGCCGCAGACCTGCACATGGATCAAGACCAGCTGGGTCAACTGGCTGCTGGGCATTGTAATGTTCGGTATGGGACTCACAATGAAGGCATCCGACTTTGCAGCGGTCTTCAAGAGACCGAAGGACGTGGTTCTCGGCGCCGTGTGCCAGTTCACCCTGATGCCGCTGATAGCATTCTTTCTCTGCAAGGTATTTCAGCTCCCCACCGAGCTGGCCATCGGCGTGATCCTGGTCGGCACCTGCCCGGGCGGCACGTCTTCTAATGTCATGACATATCTGAGTCACGGCGATGTTCCGCTCTCGGTTTCCATGACGACAGTATCCACCCTGCTGGCCCCGATCATGACACCGTTCCTGACCCTTGTCTATGCGGGCAAAACGGTGGATGTAAAGTTCTGGGCGATGTTCCTCTCGGTTCTTGAAGTTGTCCTGTTCCCGATCATTCTCGGGCTTGTGGTCAATCATTTCTTCGGCCGGTTTACAGAGAAGGCCACCAAGGCACTACCGCTGGTTTCCACCACGGCGATTGTCATGATTGTTGCCGCTGTTGTATCCGTGAATTCTGCCCGTCTGATGACAGTCGGCGGCCTGATTGTAGTCGTTGTCATGCTTCACAACCTGATCGGTTATCTCACAGGTTATCTTGTTTCCAGAGCCTTGAAGCTGGATACAACCAAGTGCCGTGCGATTTCAATTGAGGTCGGCATGCAGAATTCCGGTCTGGCAACCAGCCTTGCCGCGACGCATTTCGCACAGTATCCGCTCGCGACGGTTCCGGGCGCAGTGTTCTCCGTATGGCACAACATCTCTGGTGCGCTTCTGGCGGCGTACTTTAACCACAGATCTGCAAAGGAGGAAGCAAGGGAAAAGGCAGCGCAGGCATGAGAAACCACTGGTTTTATTTACGGTGAATACCACAGGCTTTTTGCTGAAGACTGCGAATGCATGTATCTGTATAATGCCGGAAAGGCGCCGGGGAGATGTTCCCTGGCGCCTTTGCCATGCTAAGACTGATTAAACGGATGAGGGGGATGAGGCGGTCCCTCTTGTCCTGTATTATTTTATCTGCCTCCTTCTGACTTTCCTGCATTCCCGTATGCTATACTTAACATCAGATATGGTGTGAACATATCTTAATTAATGAGGCACAGTCGTGAAAGTTACATACACGGTCATCCGCAGCGCCCGCCGCACGGCGGCCATTCAGATTGCGGACGGAAAGGTCATCGTCCGCGTCCCCGCGCAGATGACAGGCGAGGAAACCGCCCGGTTCGTGCAATCCCACGCGGACTGGATTGTGAGACATCTGGAAAAAGAGCGGCGGAAGCTGCAGGAGGAACAACAAAATCCCGTGAAGCCGCTTGATGAGCAGGAACTCCGGGAGCTCGCCAGGCGCGCTGTGCGCGTGATTCCGGAGCGCGTACGCTACTTCGCCCCGAAGGTGGGGGTTACGGTCGGGCGGATCACGGTCCGCAATCAGACCTCGCGCTGGGGCAGCTGCAGTGCGGCAGGAAACCTGAACTTCAACTGTCTTCTGATGCTGACGCCTCCGGAGGTGATCGACAGCGTGGTGGTTCATGAACTCTGCCACCGGCTGCAGATGAATCATTCGCCTGCCTTTTACGCCGAGGTTCGCCGCGTATATCCCGATTATGACCGGTGGCACAGATGGCTTAAAGAGCACGGGAATGAGATTATGAGAAGAAATCCGCGGTATTCTGGGTTTGGCAAAACCTGATTGGAGGTTGAACATGAGAACGGAACAGTTCCTGATCACACCGGCGGCCGGCAAGCGGCTGATCGCCAGAGCGATCGTGCGCCGCGAAGATATGCGGGAGGCACTGAAAGACCGGAAGATTGTTGTGATCGCCGGAACGACGAACTTGTACATTGCCAATGAGCTTTTAAAACAACTTGGGAGCAGTCTGAGAGCCGAGGGACCTTCATTTCACCGCGGCGTTCTTGGCGCACCGGGTTCTAAGACAATTGATGCGGCATTTTCCGGCGATCTTGTCATCACGAAGGGAGAGCCGGAATTCCGTGCGGACCTCGCCGATGTCTGTAGCAGTCTTACAGCCGGTGACATCATCCTGAAAGGCGCGAATGCGGTGGATCTGAAGGCGGGGAGAGCCGCGGTGCTGATCGGCAATACGGACAGCGGCGGCACGATTATCCAGGTGTCAAGGGCAGCGATCACCCGGCGCGCGCGCGTGATCCTGCCGGTCGGCGTGGAGAAACGGGTGGAGGGCCCGATCGATGAGCTCGTGAATGCCTGCAACGACCCGGAGAGCGCCGGACTGCGCATGTTCCCGGCTTTTGGAGAAGTCTACACGGAGATGGACGCGATCCGGCAGCTGACCGGCGG
>OMUP01000037.1 GCA_900314255.1 uncultured Lachnospiraceae bacterium
GTGATCAGTCTCTCCTGCATCTCGTAGAGCGCCAGCACGTACCGGTGCAGAAGTTCCCCCTGATATTCCGGTCCGCCGGCGGCACTTCCGAGATCGCACAGATACCGGTTCATGTCCCACTTCACATAGTCGATCTTCGTCGTCTCAAACGCGCTGCGGATCATATCGCAGACCACGTCCCGCACCTCTTTTCGCGTGATGTCCAGCACCAGCTGGTGCCGGGCCAGGGAAGGCTCGCGCCCCTCTATCTGGATCGCCCAGTCCGGGTGTGCCCGGAACAGATCTGAGTCCGGCGACACCATCTCCGGCTCGATCCAGATGCCGAACTTCATGTCAAGATCGTGAATCGCCTGCCCGAGCCTTGTGAGACCGCCCACAAGCTTCTTCTCGTTCACATACCAGTCGCCGAGTCCGCAGTCGTCATTGTTGCGCTGACCGAACCATCCGTCATCCATGACGAACATTTCAACGCCGACCTTTTTCGCCGCTTTTGCAATCTCAATGAGCTTGTCAGATGTGAAATCAAAATAGGTGCCTTCCCAGTTGTTGATGAGCACCGGACGATCTTTGTCCTTGTACGGACTGCGGATCAGGTGCTTCCGGTACAGGCTGTGGAAGGAACGGGTCATCTTTCCCAGACCCTCGCCGGAATAAACCATCACGACTTCCGGCGCCGTAAAGGACTCACCAGCTCCCAGATTCCAGGCAAACTGCAGCGGATGAATCCCCATGGTCATGCGGACACTTCCGTACATCGAAAGATCCGCAACAGCGGCGAAATTGCCGGAGTATACGAAATTCATCGCGTATACTTCTCCGGTCTTCTGCGTCGTCTCCGGCGTCACAAGCGCCAGGAACGGATTCATCTGCGGGCTCGAAACGCCGCGGATCGATGAAAATTCGCTGCGCCCGCGCAGCAGCTTTCCTCTCTGCAGGTGCCGCTCCCTGGCCCAGGCTCCCTCCAGTGTCAGCGTCTCAAAGTCCTGATTGTCCATGTCCAGGCAGGCACTGCCCACCCGGTGCAGCACGAGACTGTCTGTTCCTTCATTTTCGATGACGGCACTGCGGGTAATAGCGTCTTCCCTCTCAAACACCGAATACAGCAGCGTCACCTTCAGCTTCAGAACCGGGTCCTTCAGCACGAGGTACAGCGTCTGCACATCGTCGTCCGCATCGTCCCCGGCAAATGTCGCCGGCAGCCCGGGCAGCGCCGGCTTTCCGGATTCAATTTTATAGGAGTCGTAAAACAGCTCGCATCCCCGCTGACCGTATTCATTTGCCACGTCAAGGCAGCTGTCGCGGAAATCGCCGACCCCCGCCGTCGGATATTCAAACGGGAATGAGGCAAGGAATGCGCACTTTTCACGCTTTCTGACCGACGGTCCCGGCACTTCGCCGAGGCGGAACGCGTCTTCGCCGCCAAAGCTTCTGACGCGCGCGCCGTAATAGATGTGCCCCACATAGCCTTCCTCTGTCACACCGATGAGATAGCTGGTGTACAGTGTATCAAGGTGGAACTGTCTCTTACTCTCACAATATGTAATTGCCATCTGTTATCCTTCCTGTCAGAGTTTCGTGCCGGATGTGGCAATACCCTGAATGAACTGCTTCTGGAAGATCAGATACAGAATGATCATCGGGATGCAGGCGATCAGTGAAGCCGCCATCAGCTGCGGATAATTGGTCGCGTACTGGCCCTGCATTGTCGCGAGCGCCGCGGCGAGAGGCTCCTTCTTTGCGTCCGTGCATACAACCATCGGCCAGAGCAGTTCCTTATAGGCGAACACGGCCGTGAAGATGCCGAGTGCCACCATGGAGGATCTGGCGAGCGGCGCCATGATGAATACAAACGTCTGCGGAATACTGCAGCCGTCCAGTCTGGCCGCTTCCTCCAGATCCTTCGGCAGTTGCATGTACGCCTGGCGCAGCAGGAACGTGCCGAACGCCGTGACAAGGCCAGGGAACACCAGCGCAAACATCGTATTTGTCATATGCATGTCGCTGATCATAGTATACTGCGGAATCGTGAAAATCTGGCTCGGAATCATCATCTGGATCAGCACCAGCGAGAACATGAGATTCTTGCCCGGGAACTGCAGTCTCGCGAACGCATACCCGGCAAATGTCGCCGTCAGGCAGGCGCACACCACTCTCCAGAAGATCAGGAGAAGCGTGTTCTTGTACAGCAGCGGGAAGCTCATGTTATTCCAGACAGTCACGAACGCATCGGTCTTCCAGACTTTCGGGAAGATCACGAACGGATTCACACTCGTAGCCTCTGTGACTGTCTTGAATGACGTCAGGAACATCCAGGCGAACGGAACAATCATAAGAATCGAGAAGAGGATCAGAACCGCCTGAATAATCACTGTATTGATAACTTTATTGACTTTTCTATTCTGTGACATAGCTGCACCTTCTTCCCCGGATCAATAGTAGAATACCCATTTCTTCTGCAGCTTCATCTGGATGGCCGTGATGATCAGAACGCAGATCACCAGAAGCACAACGATGGTGGAGCCGTATCCTTTGTTGTGGTTGACGAAGGAGTACTGATAGAACAGGTAAACGATCGACTGGGTCTTCGGCAGAGCCGGATTGGACTTGTCCATGACCATGTAGATCAGGTCGAAGACCTGCAGGGCTCCGATGATTCGCGTCACCATGACAAAGAAAATGGTCGGAGAAAGAAGCGGCAGTGTGATCTTGAAGAATTCATAGACGCCATTGGCGCCGTCCACCTGCGCCGCCTCGTAGTAGTCCTGCGGAATTTCCTGCAGTCCCGCGAGGAACAGGATCATGTTGTATCCCAGAACAGACCACACACCGATGATGCCGATACTGATCCATGCGATTGACGGATTGGAAATCCATTCTACATTGATGTGAAAGATGTTGTTGATCAGGCCGAACTTAGTGTTGTACAGCCAGCGCCATACCATGGCAACCGCCGCCGGCGCCGCAACCATCGGAAGGAAGAACACGGCGCGGTAGAAGGTGCGGCCTGCAATCTTCTTGTTCAGCAGTACGGCAAGAACAAGTCCCAGAATAATGGAGAACGGGACTTCTATAATAGCGTACTTAAATGTATTCCAGAGGGACTGCCACACCTCCGTGTCAGCAAACATCTGCTGATAGTTCTCGAGGCCCACAAAGACATTGCCTTTTCCAAAATCGCCAGTCCTGAAGAATGTCTGATAGACTGACTGGATCAGCGGCCAGATATTCAGGATAATCAGTCCGGCCATTGTCGGAAGGATAAATATCCATCCCCACAGCGCCTGGCTTTTATCCCATTTTGTCATCTTATGTTTTTTTGCTTTCGTCACGCCACTTTTTGCCGCCATCACTTTTACCTCCTCTAAACAGACAGGGGCGGACCGAAACAGTCCGCCCCTGTCTTACGACTGAATACGCATCGGTATCGGACGCTTTTTCAGTTGCTCTTTGCACTTTCCTTAGAGATGGCGCTGTTCATATCCGAAGCAACCTGCTTGCAGGTTTCCGCCATCTTGCTGGGATCTGCCCATGCAGTCACAAGATCTTTGTTCATCTGATCCTCCCACACGGAGGTATTGTATGTGTACGGGCGGAGCACCAGCTTGTTCGTTGCATCCCCGGTCTTGGCTTCCGTCTCCTGCAGATACGGCTTCAGGTTGAACTTGTCCGTATTGTTGACCCAGGTGTCCGACGTGTTGTTGTAAGCGCTCATCGTCACGCCCAGCTGTGCCTGCATCTCCTGCATGTCCTTGCTTCCGAGCCACTCCAGAAGCTTCCAGCAGTCATCCGGACGGGTTGTCTTTGCGGAAGCAGCCCATCCGAGGCCGTTGCAGATCGAAGCCCGCACACCGGTCTCCTTGTCATACGGCAGAATGGCTACGTCGCAGTTTGCCGTCATGTAATCGTTCTGCTTGAAGGCCGGTACCATCCAGGAGCCCTGAGTGCACATCGCCACGGTTCCTGACTCTATCAGCGCGTCATCCTTGGTCTCACTCATGACGGACGGATCCGGACAGTATTTCAGAAGTTTGCCGACCGTTTCCATCGCCTCAATGGTTTTAGCGCTGTCAAACTCCGACTTGGTCTTGTCTTCGCTTAAAACAGAACCGCCATGCGAATAAATGATGTTATAATAGCCAGCCTGATTGTTGTCAGAACTCATAGAGAACCCGTACTGCGATCCGTCGTCCTTTGTCAGCTTTTCTGCTGCCGACAGGACATCGTCCCATGTCCAGGTCTCATCCGGATAGGAAAGACCCGCCTCGTCAAACATGGTCTTGTTGTACCAGAGCGCGATGGTATCGTAGTCCTTCGGAATGGCATAGTGCTTGCCGTTGTAGGTGTACAGCTGTGTCACCTGTTCCATGTAATTGGAAAGATCAATCGTCGAGCTCTTCTCAATATACGGATCCAGATCCAGCAGCATGCCGTTGTTCATGTACATCTGGGAATTGTTCGAGTGCATCCAGAAAACATCCGGAAGCGAGCCGCCTGTCGCCGCTGCCTCCAGCGCCGTCCAGTACGAATTCCAGTCCTTGACCTGAAGATCGGTTTTGATGCCCGTCTCTTCCGTAAACTTGTCTAGAATCTTCTGAATTCCCGGCTGCTGATTGGTATCCCAGATCAG
>OMUP01000033.1 GCA_900314255.1 uncultured Lachnospiraceae bacterium
CGACAGCCAGAGTGTTGTCAATGTCAAAAAAGATGTATTTTTTATGGCTGTCCGGAAGTGAGAGACGGATTCGAATTCGAGAAATTCTGAAAGAGCAGGGAGAGGTGTCTGTAGCAGACCTGGCGGAAAGATTTGGCGTGAATGCCATGACGATCCGCCGGGATCTCCATCAGTTCGAGGATCAGGGGATCCTTGAGATGCATTATGGCGGAGCGCGCCTGCGCCAGACAAAACCGCCGTTTGAAGAATTTGCCAGGCGGGAAGAGATCCATCGCGCAAAGAAACGGGCGATTGCCAAAGCGGCGGCGGCGCTGATCCGCGAGGGGGATGTTTTGTTTCTTGATGTGAGTACCACTGTTCTGTCGGTGATTGATTATCTTCCCGATATCAGGCTCACCATTGTGACCAATTCGCTGCCGGCGGTTGTTGCGCTCTCCGGCAGACAGAAAATCCGCCTGATTTCCTGCCCGGGCATGTATAAAAGCCTGTATGGCGGGCTGATGGATCTGACAACGGTCGAATTCCTGCGGAGGTACCATTTTCAGAAGGCATTCCTCGGCGCGTCGTTTTGCGAACCGGATTTCGGCGTTTCCTGTGACGAGGAGATTGAAGCGGCAATCAAGAGGACCGTTCTGGCTCAGTCCGATCATACCTGGCTGCTGATCGATGACAGTAAGATGAAAGGCCATACCTTTATTAAAATCAGTGATGTGAGTGCTTATGATTCGATTCTTACGAATGTCAGTCTGGATCAGAATCTGCAAAGCGACTATAAGGAAAAGGGAGCGCGGCTGACACTCTGCTGATATTCACACGGCGATTCTGCTGTCTCGGATATCCAGGATAATCGCGCCGTCCGTCTCAAAAGATATTCCGTCCGCGTCCTGCGGGGTGAAAACTGTGGCAGCGAACAGAGTCCGTCCGCCGCAGGCAGAAACGATTACAGAATTGCGGTTCATCAGGATCCGCAAATCGAGGGAATCGAATTCTTTCGGAAGCCGGACATGGCTCACCGTCTGTTCTGTGTCTGGCATCCCGGCGCGGGAGCGGTCCAGCGTGTGCCGTTTCTTCCTGCGCTCATAGGTGAGGCAGGTCGAATACACATCGGTTTCCGCGATATTCACGCTGAAACGGCGGAAATCTCCGCCTCGGATTTGAAGGCGCGGGTCCTGAACGCGTCCCCGGAGTTCGGACATAGATACCCGGTTCTCCCATAGTATGAGAGTTTCGGTGAAACTTACTTTTTCGTGATTTTTCTTTTCCTGGCAAATGGTTTCATTTTTCATGGCAGCCTCCTTTGGCGCGCCGCTCCTGCTTGTACCTTTGATTAGAAGAAAAATATCGTGAAAAAGGCCCGCGGATGATTTTGTATCTGGAAAATCGGCATTTATGAGAAGGACTATTCTTGGTTAGGCATAGCAAACTTTTCGGCAATATGCTATCTTTGAGATGGAGAAATCAGACAGCCGGCTTCAGAGATACAGATATACAGGCACATGCGTTGGAGCCGGATGACTTCAGCCATGTGCCTTTCTTTTCGGGGAAAACAGGAAATGAAAGTCAGAACACTTGGCAAGAAAGAAAATCCAGCCATCGTGATGATTCCGGGTATGTTCTGCACGAGCGATATGCCCGAAATTGTTGCGAAATATCTGGCAGATTGATCTGCCGGTTCATCATTATCTGTTTGATGGCGGACCGTTTTTTTATTTTCCCAAATTCATCCGGTCATTCATGGCCGGTAAATTTATGGAGATCGGGGATCTGGCCAGAGGAAAGAGTAAAGAAGAAGCAGTCAGCAGTATCATGAACCACAAATTCGCAAAGAAACTTAAAGAAAGTTCGCCGGATTTCTATTGCGGGATGCTGGACAGTTTCACAGAAATTTTCCAGTGGATCGATAGGGATTCTGTCCGCAGGATCGCGGACACCTGCTATAAATGTGATCTGTCTGCGTTTGATGAAGAGCAGATCAGGCGATTTACTTTTCTGTATTCGAAAAATGAACCGGCAAGAAAAGCGGAGATCAGACTGCGGAGGAAATATCCGAACGCAGAATATCTCATTATGAAAAGCCGCGGACATGGCGGCTTTCAGGCGGAAAGGCCGGAAGAATACGCGGAACTCATGAGAAATGAAGCAGGCTGCGGGAAAGGCTGAGTGAGATCATTTATAATGCTGCATGGGAGGCTGACATATGATCAAAGCAGGTACGACTGAGGGAAGATTCAGAATGGCGATGCCGGATATTCTGGCCGGTATGAAAGATGTCTGTCCGGACGAAGATGTCCGCGCCAGTATGGCAGACGCAGTGACGCTTAAAAATCAGGTTATTGACGGGAAGCTTGATTTTGCGTTCAGCGGTCTGACGGAGGATGTTCCGGAGGCGTTGGAATACAGCCTGCTTCTGCCTGGACATGTATCTTCCGAATGTGCGGAAACTGAATGCCGGGTCGCAAAACAAGCTGCATGTATTGAAGATCAAAAATCTGAAAGGGACCAATCCGGTGTACATCCTGCGGAGAAAGGATCACGAAGTGAGTTCCGGCGAGCATCAGATGGAAAAGCTGATCCGGGACTGGTTCGGGAAGCTGGATGAGTTTAAAGGTACGCTGAGACTGGCAGATCACCCGTAAAAGGGGTGATCAGTGCTCAAATGTATCGAGCTGGCTGATGACGGTGTACCAGAGCTTCGCGTAATCGTACATGGAGTCGACGACAGCATACCGCCGACCGGTCCCGTTTCCATGTTAAATGCTGCCGCGCACCCGCGCGCGTATACTGCCATGACTTTCGCGGCAAAGGGATGCCATCTGCCGCCCTCTTCGTCGCCGGCGAAGGCGATTTTGACCGGACGATCTTTGAAACCAGCGGCTTCAAGTGCCATAGCGGCGTAGAGAGCGATGATGATGCCGCCTTTCATATCAAGGCAGCCCAGTCCTCCACGATTGACTCTTTATGGGCGTTAATATAATCAGAAAATGTACTCATTTTTCACCTCACCAAAAAAGCGATGCGATCTGGATCATCAGCGGGAGCGTCGCAAGCGACAAAATCGTGCTCAGGCACACCTGCTGGACCGCGTATGGATAGTCAAGTCCGAGCTTCTGTGCATAGACCGCGACATTGCTTCCGATCGGCGCCGCATTGGCGATGATGACCGCCATGGCGACCGTTGCGTAGCTTCCCTTGAGGAAAAGGGCAAGCAGAATCGTGACAAATGGAATCACGAGAAGCCGCATGGCGGAAATCACATACAGATGCGGATTGGTAAAGATGCCTTTCAGATCTGTCTGCGCCAGATAGATGCCGAGAATGATCATGGCCACCGGCGCGTTCATGCCGGATATGGAACTCAGGACGCTTGTCACGATTCCCGGAACCGGCACGCGCAGATAGAACACGAGAAGCCCCAGAACAAAGGAGATCACGAGCGGATTTTTTACGATGGCTTTCGGACTTGCCAGCGACTTGTCGCCCGACATATGCGCCTGTCCGTAGGTCCACTGCAGCGCGTTCAGAATGGCTACAAACCCGGCTGCGTAGAAGACAGCCCCTTCGCCAAGCGCGGCCGTGATCAGAGGAAAACCCATGAATCCCGCATTGGAGAAGGACGAACTGAACGCGTCAATCGGATTTTTGAACACCAGACGGCTGATGATAATCGAGACAAGCAGAATGATGGCTCCGAAAATCAGGCTGGCAAAGAGCGCCTGCGCCTTTTCTCCCGAATAGTCCGTGATAAAGGATTTGACAACGACGCAGGGCAGAATGCAGTACAGCAGGAGATTGGCCAGCGCTTTGCTGCCTTCTTTGCTGATCAGATGTGTACGGAAAAGTGTGAAGCCGATGACCAGATAGATGAACATGATCAGGAGCTGTCTTGCAACGATGAAAGCCATAAAAATACCCCTCTTTAGTTTATCCCCTTATGATTCCAGACCATATTCGTCGACAAATTCCTGAAGATCAAGAATGGAACAGCCGATAATCTTGGCGCGTTCGAACATAGAATCTACGACGGCGTATTCTCTGGCTGTGTGATTGAACTCGCCGCGCACGCCCATGCTGCAGACGGTCGGCACGCCGCCCTCTTGGAAATACGACGCGTCGGAGCAGCCGCCGAGAAAGATGTGCTTCATCGGCCCGAATCCTTGTTTCACCGATTCAGCGGACACGAAATCTGCGATTGCATCATTGATTTTTGTTTCGGTGAAAGGCCCCATGAATTCCTTGAACACATAAGATGTCTTAGTCCCTTCTATGTCCGCGTGGCTGGCGATATCATGAAAAGCTTTCTTGACTCTTTCCTGCTCGGACTTCTGCGTATAGCGGGCATCGAAATAGATGTGGCAGTTCCCCGGAATGCCGTTGGCCACCGTGCCGCCGTCGATGATGGTCGGTGCGACGGTGGTCCCGGCGGAAGTATTGGTCAGGGAGGAAAGTTGGAGGATCTTGTGGGCCATCTCGGTGATCGCGTTCCGGCCGCGGGCAAAGTCGTTGCCGGCATGAGCCGCCACGCCTTCAACCCACATTTCGCCTTCGCCGCCGCCTTTCCGGCCGACGCAGATTTCATTGGTGATGCGTCCCGTTTCCATGTTGAAGCAGAGGAGAGCGCCGCGGGCGAGTTTGACAAGCATTTCCGGGGAGTTGCCGCCGTAGTGTCCTTTGTCTTCGTCCCCCGCAATCAGGAAGCGGACCGGACGCTCATTCCAGCCGATTTCCTGCAGGGCTTTTACGATCCAGATGGCCATGACCAGGCCGCCTTTCATATCAAGCGCGCCGAGTCCATACGCCTTTCCGGTATCGTCGATCCTAAAGTGCGGCGTGCCGTCAAATTCATTCACGTCGCCAGGCTTTGCGTCTGCATTCAGCGAGTTGTTGACCGTATCGTAATGGCCGCCGAACAGAATCGGCTTTCCCGGCCGGTCCTCGCCCCAGAACGCCTCGATGATCCGGCTGTTCACCGGCCCGACGTCGTGTTCGGCTGTCCGAAGTCCCATGTCATGGAAGACGCTCACGAGCTTGTCGCCCATTTTCATTGCCGCTTCGCGGTTTCTTGCCCAGCTCGGCGTCTCGACGAAGTCTTTCCACATTGCAATCATGTCGTCTCTGTGTCTGTCAAAAAAACTTTTTAATTCTTCGTATGGTTTTTCCATGGTGGCTCCATTTTCTGAAAGCAAGAAACAGGGGCTGTTGCAAATTCATAGCTGCAGCCCCACCTGAAAAAACTCGTCTTCGGACGAGTTTTTTCTATATATGACGAAAGCCGGGACTCACGCCCCAGCTTTCGGTGTAAAATATATTTAT
>OMUP01000020.1 GCA_900314255.1 uncultured Lachnospiraceae bacterium
CAGTTTGGCCTGCAAGCAGTCCAACTGCTCTTCGCTTCGGCACTGGCTTATGCGTTAAAATAAGGCGTGAAGCTTTTGCCTCACGCCCTTGGTTTAATGATTTTTCTGCTTCTGTGCAGCTTATTTCTCATCCTTGATTGCTGCCTGAGCCGCTGCAAGTCTTGCAATCGGCACACGGAACGGTGAGC
Source organism: uncultured Lachnospiraceae bacterium (assembly GCA_900314255.1). Lineage (GTDB taxonomy): Bacteria > Bacillota > Clostridia > Lachnospirales > Lachnospiraceae > UBA4285. Next base: position 189 of record OMUP01000020.1, read on the forward strand.
AGGAAACATAATCCAGACCAATCTTGTCGCAAAATTCGATGGAGCTCGGATCGCCGCCGTGCTCGCCGCAGATGCCGCAGTGAAGCGTCGGGCGGACTTTTCTGCCCTTTTCAACAGCGATCTGCATCAGCTGGCCGACGCCATTCTGATCGAGCTTTGCGAACGGATCGTTCTCAAGGATCTTGCTCTCATAGTAGCTCTCCAGGAACTTTCCGGAGTCATCGCGGGAGAAGCCGAAGGTCATCTGTGTCAGGTCGTTCGTGCCGAAGCAGAAGAACTCTGCATCCTGAGCGATTTCATCCGCCATCAGTGCAGCTCTCGGAATTTCGATCATCGTGCCGACTTCATACTTCATGTCCAGACCGGAAGCCTTGATTTCTTCCTGTGCAGTCTCATCGACAACATTCTTTACGAAGTCAAGTTCCTTCTTGTCACATACAAGCGGAATCATGATTTCCGGAACGATATTCCAGTCCGGATGCTTCTTCTGAACATTGATGGCAGCGCGGATCACAGCTCTGGTCTGCATGCGGCCGATTTCTGGATAGGTGACGGTCAGACGGCAGCCGCGGTGTCCCATCATCGGGTTGAACTCATGCAGAGACGCAATGATGTCCTTGATCTGGTCAACCGTCTTGTGTTTTGTGTCAGCGAGCTTCTTGATCTCTTCTTCCGTTGTCGGAACGAACTCATGAAGCGGCGGATCCAGGAAGCGGATCGTAACCGGATCGCCTTCCATTGCCTCGAACAGCTGCTCGAAATCTCCCTGCTGATACGGCAGGATCTTATCCAGTGCTGCTTCGCGTTCCTCCACAGTATCAGAGCAGATCATCTCACGGAACGCATCGATACGGTTTCCGGAGAAGAACATGTGCTCGGTGCGGCACAGGCCGATTCCCTGAGCGCCGAGCTCTCTTGCCTTCTTTGCATCGGTCGGCGTATCAGCGTTGGTGCGGACTTCCAGTCTTCTGTACTTGTCTGCCCAGCCCATCAGCGTGGCGAAATCTTCATCCTCAACAGCGCCTTCCTGAACTTCCAGTGCGCCTTCATAGATGTTGCCGGTAGAACCGTCAAAGGAGATCACATCTCCTTCTTTATAAACCTTGCCGCCGAGCTTGAAGCTCTTCTCATCCTCGGCAAATGCGATATCAGAGCATCCGGCTACGCAGCAGGCACCCATACCGCGGGCTACAACAGCAGCGTGGCTCGTCATGCCGCCGCGCGCCGTGAGAATACCCTGAGCGGCCTTCATGCCTTCGATGTCCTCCGGAGATGTCTCGCGTCTTACCAGAACGACCTTCTCACCCTTTGCAGCGGCTGCCTTTGCCTCTTCAGCCGTAAATACGATCTTGCCGCAGGCAGCGCCCGGTGCAGCCGGAAGGCCCTTGCCGATCTGCTTTGCATTTTTGACCGTGGCCTTGGAGAAGGAGCCGTGAAGCAGTGTATCCAGGTTGCGCGGATCGACCATGAGAACAGCCTTCTTCTCATCGATCTTTCCCTCTTTTACGAGATCACATGCAATCTTGAGAGCTGCCTTCGCCGTTCTCTTGCCGTTGCGGCACTGCAGCATGTAGAGCTTTCCATCCTCAATGGTGAACTCCATATCCTGCATATCGCGGTAGTGATCCTCGAGCTTGTTTGAAATGCTGATCAGCTGATCATAGATTTCCGGAAGCTTTACCTTGATCTCGTCGATCTTCATCGGTGTGCGGGCACCCGATACCACATCCTCGCCCTGTGCATTCATCAGAACTTCTGCATAGAACTTGTTCTCGCCAGTGGCCGGATCGCGGGAGAATGCAACGCCGGATCCGGAGGTCGGTCCCATGTTGCCGAATGCCATCATCTGAACGTTGACGGCTGTGCCCCAGCTGTACGGAATATCGTTGTCGCGGCGGTATACATTCGCGCGCGGGTTGTCCCAGGAACGGAACACGGCCTTGACGGCTTCAATCAGCTGCTCCTTCGGATCCGTCGGGAACGGCTTGCCGATCGCCTTCTGATACTTGTCCTTGAACTGCTCAGCCAGATCCTTCAGATCATCAGCATCCAGATCTACATCGGCGCTCACGCCCTTTTCGTTCTTCTTCGCGTCGATCAGCTTCTCGAAATCGCTCTTCGGAACCTCCATAACGACATCCGAGAACATCTGAATGAATCTTCTGTAGCAGTCCCATGCCCAGCGCGGGTTGTTCGACTTCTCTGCCAGAGTCTCAACAACATCCTCATTCAGGCCCAGGTTCAGGATCGTATCCATCATACCCGGCATCGAAGCTCTGGCGCCGGAACGAACTGAAACAAGAAGCGGGTTTTCACGGGAACCGAACTTCTTGCCGGTAATCTTCTCCAGCTTCTCCATGTACTCCGCGATCTGCGAACGGATTTCGTCGTTGATCTGTCTGCCGTCCTCGTAATACTGCGTGCAGGCCTCGGTTGTGATGGTGAATCCCTGCGGAACCGGCAGCCCCAGATTGGTCATTTCTGCCAGGTTCGCACCCTTGCCGCCGAGAAGTTCACGCATATTCGCATTTCCTTCTGTGAACAGGTAAATCCATTTCTTTGCCATAGTATTCCTCCAAATAGCTTGCTTATGTGAGAAATTCTAGCACATTGCATAACTATTAACAATTATTGTAAGTGTTTACATGACAAATGTTTTTTACGGTTCCCTAAATTCTTTGTAAATTGATACCCGCACACAGTATGAAAATACAAAAAATTGCCACGCTGCTATTTGATATACACGCATAAGCCACGCATCGCTTCGCCGCCTGCCGGCGGCTCTCTTAACCTCGCGCATAAGCCACGCCGTCTTCAATGGCTCCCGCGCTGCTCAACGCCCTCGGCTTCGCCGAGGGATCGCGTCGTTCGCCATGCCTCATCACATGCTGTGCATGTGTGAGGACCTGGCTCACTTAGACGCGTTAATTCGCACTCTCGTCACGCTTCGCGTGTCTCCGTGCTCATTTCCGTTGCCGTGCCTGAAGCAAAAAGCCATCCTGGCATGCAAGCATGCCGGCTGGCTTCTGCTTCGGCACTGGCTTATGCGCTCAAAAAAGGCCCCGGGAGGGGGATCCTTGTGTTTCAGAGGATTCCTTCTTCCGGGGCCTTTGGGTCAGGCTTGTTTTGTTACTGGTTTTTTATCACGGGCAGTCAGGAGACCATTTTCCAGATCGATCTCGATGGTGTCACCTTCGCTGATGTTTCCGGCGAGGATCTGTCTTGCCGCCAGTGTATCAACCGTTCTCTGCAGATATCTGCGAAGCGGTCTTGCACCATACTGCGGGTCAAATCCGTTGTCGATGACATACTGTCTTGCGGCATCTGTAAGGCTGACGCTGATCTGTCTGTCTGCCAGTCTCTTGTTGACGTCATTCATCATCAGGTCAACGATCCGGCTGATGTTGTCCTTCGTAAGCGGTTTGAAGAGAATGATCTCATCGAGCCGGTTCAGGAATTCCGGACGGAAGTGCGCATGCAGCTGCTGCATGACAGCCGACTCGGCCTCCGGCTTGATATCGCCCTTGTCATCAATGCCGTTAAGCAGGATATCCGAACCAATGTTGCTGGTCATAATGATGATGGTGTTCTTGAAGTCCACCGTGCGGCCCTGCGAGTCGGTGATCCGGCCGTCGTCGAGAACCTGCAGGAGAACGTTGAACACATCCGGGTGAGCCTTTTCGACCTCGTCGAACAGAACCACCGAATACGGCTTTCTTCTGACGGCTTCCGTCAGCTGGCCGCCTTCATCATAGCCAACGTACCCCGGAGGCGCTCCGATGAGCCGGGAGACAGAATACTTCTCCATGTACTCACTCATATCGATGCGGACCATATTGTTCTCATCGTCAAAAAGCGCTGCGGCCAGAGCCTTGGCCAGCTCGGTCTTGCCTACGCCGGTAGGTCCGAGGAACATGAACGAGCCGATCGGTTTGGTCGGATCTTTGATGCCGGCCTTGCTGCGCATGATGGCTTCGGTTACTTTGCGCACACCTTCATCCTGTCCGATGACCCGCTTGTGCAGTTCATCTGCCAAATGCAGCGTCTTCTGCCGCTCTGTCTCGGAAAGTCTTGCAACTGGAATGCCGGTCCAGCGGGAAACGATTCTTGCGATTTCATTTTCCGTGACACTTTCGTGCACGAGATCCATATCCTTCTCAGATACTTTCTTCTCTGCTTCCGCAAGCTGTGCCTCAACCTTCGGCAGCTCACCGTACTGCAGTCTGGCTGCCTTGTCCAGATCATAGTCACGCTGTGCTTTCTCGATTTCAGTGTGCAGTTTCTCGATCTTGTCCTTAAGCTTGTGCGTATCTTCTACAGCAGACTTTTCGTTCTTCCACTTTGCCAGCTTCTCTGAATACTGACTGTTTAATTCACTCAGTTCCTTCTCCAGATCAGCCAGGCGCTCACGGCTCAGGTTGTCCGTTTCTTTCTTCAGCGCTGTCTGCTCGATCTCCAGCTGCATGATCTTTCTGTGAAGCTCATCCAGATCCGACGGCATGGAGTTCAGCTCGGTCTTGATCATGGCGCAGGCTTCATCTACAAGGTCGATAGCCTTGTCCGGCAGGAAACGGTCAGAGATGTAACGCTTTGACAAAGTAGCAGCCGAAACCAGCGCGCCGTCCGTTATTTTTACGCCGTGATAGTTCTCATAGCGCTCCTTCAGGCCGCGCAGGATCGAAATGGTATCCTCCACCGACGGCTCATCCACCATGACCGGCTGGAAACGACGTTCCAGCGCCGCATCCTTTTCCAGGTACTTGCGGTACTCATCCAGTGTCGTCGCACCGATACAGTGCAGCTCGCCTCTGGCAAGCATCGGCTTCAGCATGTTGCCGGCGTCCATGGAACCTTCGGTCTTGCCGGCGCCGACAATGTTGTGAATTTCATCGATAAAGAGAATAATCTGACCTTCGCTCTTGCGGACTTCGTTCAGAACGCCCTTCAGCCGTTCCTCAAACTCGCCTCTGTACTTTGCGCCGGCAATGAGCGAGCCCATATCCAGCGAATACAGCTTCTTGTTCTTCAGTCCTTCCGGAACATCCTTGCGGACAATCCGCTGTGCGAGTCCCTCGACAACAGCCGTCTTGCCCACGCCAGGCTCACCGATCAGAATCGGGTTGTTCTTGGTCTTGCGGGACAGAATCCGGATTACATTGCGGATTTCCTCATCCCGTCCGATAACCGGATCCAGCTTGCCTTCCTGCGCTGCCTCGGTCAGATCCGTGGCATATTTCTTCAATGTATCGTAAGTGACTTCCGGATTATCGGTCGTCACAGCCTGATCCCCTCTGACCGACTGCAGGGCCTTCAGGAATTTGTCTTTCGTAACTCCGTACTGGTGGAAAAGACCTTTGATTCCCTCATTAGGCGATGCAATCAGCGAGAGCATCAGGTGCTCAACCGACACATAGGAATCACCCATGCGCTTTGCGATATCCTCGGCTCCAAGCAGCGCGTCGTTTAAGGACGGGCTGATCTGCCTCTGGACATTGGAACCGGAGACCTTGACCTTCTTCTGAAGAAGAGCGTCAAGGCTGTTCATGAAACTCTTTTTATCGATACCCATCTTCTCGATCAGGTTCGCAATCAGGCTGTCCTCGATCGTCATCAGGCTGTACAGAAAATGTTCCTGATCGATTGTCTGGTTGCCGTAGTCATATGCCACCTTTTCACTGCCGTTGAGTGCTTCGATGGATTTCTGTGTAAACTTGCTGATGTTCATGGTATCACCTTCTTTCAAACGGGATCTGCAGCCTGCCGTCCTGTCCGGCCTCTCTGCCAGATCCTCTTATTTCCTTTCACATCATCATTTGTATCACTGGTTATTAGCACTGTCAAGTGGTGAGTGCTAATTTTATAGAAGCTTAAGAATTTCATTAAAAAAGAGCAGAGACAGGCCATCAGGCCCTCTCTGCTCTGTCCCTGGCAAATGCCACCTGTCAGCCGTGCTGCCGAAAGTCCCGGCCGCCGGTCAGCTTACCTTTGCGATATTCTTTGTCGCCACGATGTTCACGCCGGTCCCCGCCACATCCGGCAGGATCACATCGCCGATGGCGACCGGAGCCTTCACGTGAACCTCTTCCACAGCCGCCATGACATCAAAGATCTTTCCCTTCGGGATATCCTTCTCTGTCTTGACGGATACAACAGGAAGATCACCTCCGTCTACCTTTACCGTCGTCGTGACGACGCGGGTCGGAGACACGACTTCCTTTGCGGCATAGATTTCGCCTCTCTTGCAGGTGTTTCCGGTGATCTTCAACACCTTTCCGTCTTCCATGTCAACTGAAATCTGACAGCCCATCGGGCAGCAGATACAGGTAAGATGCTTTGTTTCCACCATTTCATGCCTCCTCGATCCGGACCGTGATTTCCTTCAGGTCATCCTTGCCCAGCAGCGTCTTCTTCGGCAGAATCACCTGTTCCATCTCGCCCGGTGCCATGATCTGCTTTCTGCGGTGCTGAATACGCTCATCGTTCAGGTAAACGCTGATATAGGAATCCTTGAAAACTTTTCCGACACGGAAACGGACCGTCACCATATCATCGCAAAGCTGCGGGTCAATGGTCGTCGGAACCGTATAGCGCACGCCGTCAACTGCCTTCACCGGAACGGCAGAAGTGCTCTCTGCCTCTCCGCGGGTGATGTATTCTGCTGCGTGGCGTCCGGCAGCTGCTGCCTCTTCCGAAACGTAGTCGACCAAATCGTGCACATGCAGAACATTTCCGCAGGCGAACACACCGTCGATGCTGGTCTCCAGCCGGTCATTTACAAAAGCACCTCTTGTCACAGGGTTCAGAGCGACGCCGGCACTCTTGCTCAGCTCATTTTCCGGAAGAAGTCCAACGGAAAGAAGAACTGTGTCGCAGCTGTATTCTTCTTCTGTTCCCGGAATCGGCTTCATATGTTCATCGACCTGAGCGATGGTGACGCCTTCGACTCTCTCCTTGCCCCGGATGTCCACGAGGGTATGGGACAGCTTGAGCGGAATGCCGAAGTCGTCAAGGCACTGAACGATGTTTCTCTTCAGACCGCCGGAATACGGCATGATCTCGGCAACAACCTTGACCTTTGCCCCTTCCAGTGTCATACGTCTTGCCATGATGAGGCCGATATCGCCGGATCCGAGGATGACAACCTCACGTCCCGGCATATACCCTTCAATGTTGATCAGGCGCTGGGCCGTGCCGGCGGAAAAGATACCTGCTGGACGGAATCCCGGGATGTTCAGGGCGCCTCTGGGTCTTTCACGGCAGCCCATGGCAAGGATCACAGCCTTCGCCTGGAGCTGGAACATGCCGTCCTCCCGGTTCATGGCCGTGACAACCTTCTGCGGTGTGATGTCCATGACCATCGTCGAAAGCCGGTACTCAATCTTGCGCTCAAGTACCTGTCTGATGAAACGGTCCGCATATTCCGGTCCGGTCAGCTCTTCCTTGAACGTGTGAAGGCCGAAGCCGTTGTGGATACACTGATTGAGGATACCGCCGAGACAGTTGTCGCGCTCGAGAATCAGGATATCCCGAATGCCGGCATCATACGCGGATACGGCTGCCGCCAGTCCGGCCGGACCGCCGCCTATGATGACCAGATCACAATTCTTCATATGTCTCAAACCTCCTCACTTTTTTTGCTGTAGCCGAACACGATCTGTGACTTTCCGCCGCTCTTGGTGACCTCTGTCATCGGCACGTTCCGGTATTTCTTCAGCAGATCCATGACACGCGGTGAGCAGAATCCGCCCTGGCATCTTCCCATGCCGGCGCGCACTCTTCTCTTGACACCGTCCAGCGACTTCGCACCAAGCGGTCTTGTGATGGCGTCGATGATTTCTCCCTCCGTCACGGACTCGCAGCGGCAGATAATCGTGCCGTAAGACGGGTTCTTTTTGATCAGCTCGTTGCGCTCTTCAAGCGTGAGCTTCTTCGGATCAAGGATTCCCTTGCGCTTTCCGTTGAAGTTCTCGTTCTTCTCAGCCGAAAGTTTTTCCGCAATTTCTCCGGCAAGCATCTCGCCGATCGCCGGTGCGGATGTAAGGCCGGGCGACTCGATGCCGGCTGCATCAAAGAAACCGTGCGCGTCCTCCGGCTGTCCGATGACAAAGTCATCGCCGTCCTCATGCGCACGCAGACCCGCAAACGAAGTGATGACTTCTCTCGTCGGGATGTTCTTGACGCCGCGGAAGCACTTTGTGTTGACTTCGTTCAGCCCTGCCCCCGTCGTGTTGGTCGCTTCCTTGTCATCGACATCGACAGCCGTCGGTCCGAGCAGAAGGTTGCCGTGAATCGTCGGAGAAACCAGGATGCCCTTGCCGTACTCGTTCGGAAGAACAAAAATCGTGTGGTTCACATGGCCGCCGGCCGTGTGGTCAAGCAGACAGTACTCGCCCTTGCGCGCGGTGATATGAAGCTTCTTTGCGCTCACCATGTTGTGGATCGCATCCGAATATACGCCGGCCGCGTTGACAACAGTCCGTGTCTCATAGGATGCGGTATTTGTCATGACGGTAAATGCACCGTCTTTTCCGGAAACAGAAGAAACCTCCTCGTCGAAGCGGAATTCTACGCCGTTTGTATAGGCATTCTCCGCCATGGCAATCGTGAGAAGGAACGGGCAGATAATCCCGGCCGTCGGCGCGTAGAGAGCGCTGACAACATCATCGGACAGATTCGGCTCCATGTTGTGCAGCCGGTCAAGGTCGGTGATAATCTCCAGGCCTTTGATGCCGTTTTTCAGGCCGCGCTCATAGAGTGCCTCCAGCTTTTTCGGATCGTCATCCTTGAGGCATACGACAAAAGATCCGATGCGGGAGAACGGAACGTCCAGATCGTCTGTCACTTCTCCCATCATCTCATTGCCGCGGCGGTTGAGCTTTGCCTTGAGCGTTCCCGGAATCGCGTCATAGCCGGCGTGTACGATAGCCGAGTTGGCCTTCGATGTACCGGTGCAGACATCTTCACCTTTTTCCAGTACCAGTGTCTTCAGCTTGAAGCGGGAGAGCTCTCTTGCAATCGAGCATCCCGTAACACCGGCGCCGATGATGATTACATCATACATGTGCTTCTCCTTATCTTTTAAAAGATATTGATGTTTCACTTCTTCAGAGGGCCGTCGTTCCAGTCCTCTTTCGCCCATCCGAACGAATAGCGCACGGCCTTGTTCCAGCCGTCAACCTTTCGCTTGCGTGTCTCTTCATCGATCGAAGGCTGAAAGGTCCGGTCTGCCTGCCAGATCCGGCTCAGTTCCTCTTTGTCATCCCAGAAGCCCGAGGCAAGTCCGGACAGATAGGCAGCTCCCATAGCTGTCGTCTCGACGCACTTCGGACGCATGACCGGAATGTTGCTGATATCAGCCTGCGTCTGTAGCAGGTAGTTGTTGTGGCTTGCGCCGCCGTCTACCTTCAGGGCATACAGATCAATGCCGGAGTCCGCGCACATTGCCTTCAGAACGTCGTTCACCTGATATGCCAGGGAATCAAGCGTCGCCCGGATGATGTGATACTTGTTCACACCTCTCGTGATGCCGACGATTGTGCCGCGCGCATATGGATCCCAGTGCGGAGCGCCCAGCCCGGCAAATGCAGGAACCACATAACATCCGGCCGTATCCTTCACTTTCCGCGCCATGTACTCGGAATCCTCCGATGAATCAATCAGACGCATCTCGTCGCGCAGCCACTGAATTGCAGCGCCGGCGATGAAAATGGATCCTTCCAGCGCATAAGTTATCTTTCCGTCAAGCCCCCATCCGATTGTCGTGAGGAGTCCGTGGCTGGAATTGACCGGCTTGTCTCCGGTGTTCATCAGCAGGAATCCGCCGGTGCCGTATGTGTTCTTGACCTCGCCCGGCTGAAAACAGGTCTGGCCGAACAGTGCCGACTGCTGATCGCCCGCCGCGCCGCTGATGGGGATTTCACGTCCGAAGAAAGACTCATCGCTGTATCCGTAGACCTGGCTGGAAGGCACAACCTTCGGGAGCATCTGCTTCGGAATGTCCAGCAGCTTCAGTATATCATCGTCCCAGTCCAGTGTGTGAATATTAAACAGCATGGTGCGGGATGCATTTGAGTAATCGGTCACATGTACCCGGCCGCGGGTGAGCTTCCAGATCAGCCACGTCTCCACGGTTCCGAACAGCAGCTCACCGTTTTCAGCCCGTTTTCTCGAACCTTCCACATGGTCCAGAATCCATTTCAGCTTTGTGCCGGAAAAATACGGATCCAGAATCAGCCCGGTCTTTTCGCGGATCATATCGCCGTAACCCTCTTCTGCGAGCTTGTCGGTGTAATCCGCTGTGCGGCGGCACTGCCACACGATGGCATGATAAACAGGCTCTCCGGTCTTTTTGTCCCAGACTAGAGTTGTTTCTCGCTGGTTCGTGATTCCGATGGACACGATATCGGACGCCGTGATGTTGATTTTCTGCATCGCTTCGACCGCGACCGACAGCTGGGATGCCCAGATTTCATTCCCGTCGTGCTCCACCCATCCGGGTTTCGGGTAGTACTGGCGGAACTCGCGCTGGGAAACAGAGGCAACCTCACCCTTCCGGCTGAACAGAATACAGCGGTTGCTTGTCGTCCCGGAATCAAGAGCCATAATGTATTTTTCGGACATTGATGGTCTCCTCTTTTTCACAATAATCTTATGGCTATTTTACCATAGAACCTGTGAAAAAGCAGTCGGAAATTGCTGTAATCTTCCCTGTTGTTGCTGCGGCAGAATGATAATCCGAAGCAAAAAGAAGAGCCTCCGGCTCTGATGAACCGTTGGCTCCCCTTTGACTTGCTTTGATTTAAAGTCCGCATTTCCCATGCGAAATGCAGTATGTCAGTTTTTCTTGTCCTGCTCTTCTTTTTCCTTCAGCGCCTCATCCAGCGTATGCCATCCCAGCACTGCGCACTTCACGCGGGCAGGCATGTGCCGGATGTTCTCGAAAGCCTGCGAATCCTCGAGCTCCTCGAGCTGCTCCGGATCCGTGACCGTTCCCTTGATCATGCCGATAAAGGTGTCAGCCAGATGTCTGGCTTCCTCGACACTGCGGCCCTTGATGAGATCAATCATCATGGACGCGGAGGCCTGGGAGATCGCGCAGCCGTCTCCGACAAAGGATGCGTCTTCAATCTTTCCGTCCTTCACCCGCAGCTCAAGTGTAATCTCATCGCCGCATGAAGGATTTACGCCGTCATGCACGATGTTCGGATGGTCGATGTCATGTTTGTGCTCTTTGGAACGGCTGTTCTCCGTGATAATCTGTGTGTAAATCTGATTAAGACTCATAGCCAAGCCACTTCCTTACTTTCAGAATGCTGCTGCACAGAGCGTCGATGTCTTCCTTCGTGTTGTACACGGAAATGCTGGCGCGGCAGCAGTTGTGAATGCCCAGATGGCCCATAAGAGGCTGCGCGCAGTGATGTCCGGCTCTCACGCACACACCGTCGGCATCAAGGATTGAAGCTACATCGTGCGGATGTGCATCGTCAATGTTAAACGCGATTGCCCCGACATGCCTTCCTTCGCTTGTCCCGTAGACGGTCACATGCGGAAGGCTGTGGAGCTTCTCCCATGCATAATCGTAGATGACCTTCTCGCGCTCCTCAATCGTATCCATGCCGATTTTGTTCATCCAGTGAATTGCGGCGGCAAGTCCGACCGCGCCGCCGGCGTTCTGGGTGCCTGCTTCAAATTTTTCCGGCAGCGGAGCCCACACAGCGTCCTGCTCGGAAACCGAGTCGATCATATCACCGCCGGCAAGGAACGGAGGCATCTCTTCGAGCAGATCTCTTCTGCCCCAGAGGATGCCGATTCCGAGCGGCGAAAAGAGTTTGTGGCCGGAAAGAGCCAGAAAATCGGCTCCGAGCGTCTGAACATCAATTTTCAGATGCGGTGCGCTCTGCGCCGCGTCCACGACAACGACAGCCCCGACCTCATGCGCTCTGGCAATGATCGTCTCGTAAGGGGTCACAATTCCGAGCACATTGGAGACCTGAGTGATCGCGACAAGGCGCACACCCGGGACGATTTTCTTCATGATCTCCTCGTCCGTGATCTTCCCGCTGCCATTTTCCGTGTACATGTAGTCAAGCACCGCGCCATTGGCTTTCGCAACCCTCTGCCACGGGATCAGGTTGCTGTGATGCTCGAGAATCGAGATGACGATGTGGTCACCCTTGTGAATATGGGTGAGCCCGTAGCTGTACGCAACCAGATTCAGGCTCTCGGTCGCGTTGCGCGTGTAGATCACCTGCGACGGGTCCGCATTGAGGAACTGCGCGATCACCTGGCGCGCATTTTCATAGCTCTCCGTCGCCTGCTCCGCGAGTTCATACACGCCGCGGTGCGGATTGGCATTCTTTTCATAGTAAAACTGGCTCACCGCTTCGATTACATCCGACGGGCGCTGGCTTGTCGCCGCCGAATCAAGATAGTGAAAAGGCTTGCCTTTTTTCTTCTCGAATATCGGAAATTCCGCCTTTATCTCTTCATCAGTCAAGGTTCATTCTCCTCTCCAGTGACGCATGGATTTCTTCTCTTACCGCCTCGTCCGGTATTTCGTCGATCACCGGATTGAACCGGGACTCCACGGCAAGCTGTCTTGCCTGATTCTCGGTGAGGCCTCTGGACTGAAGGTAATACATAAGATCCTTGTTGATCTTGCCGATCGAGGCTGCATGCTGGCCGTCCACATCTTCCTCATCGCACAGAATCAGCGGAATGGAGCGGTTGCGTGCCGTCGGGCTGAAGAGCAGGACGTTTTCTGCCTCGCGGCCCTTCGACTTGCTGCAGCCGTGAATGAAATCCATCGATCCGCGGTATACCTTGTCCGCATTTCCGAACAGCGCGCCATTTGCCAGGATGGATGTCGTCGTCTTTTTCCCGGTGTGTCTTGTGACGTAGCTGAAATCCAGTCTCCGGCTCTCATCGCCGAAATAGATGGTTTCTTCCGTAAAGTCCGCCTTGTATCCTTTGAGCGCTGCGCACCCTCCGGCAAATGCGGCCTTTCCGCCGAGTTCCGACTGAATCAGGCGCACCTTTGCCTCATCGCCCACGACGGCACCGAAATCATCCCCCACAAGGCATCCGTTTCCGACTGTCTGGGACTGAATGACCGTCACCTGCGCTCTCGGCCCCGCGATAACCTTCACAAGGCGCGTGATCTGTCCGTCCTGCACGCTGTCCGATGCATGCGTGTAAAATGTAACCCGGCTGTCTTCCCCTGCTTCAATCAGGATGATTTCCGAAGCGATGCCGGCCTTTTCGTCTTTGATCACGCCGAGGTCCTCGCCCTTGCCGGCGCGGATAATCCGCACGTAAGATGCGTGACTCTCGACAAAGGAAACGAATTCTCTGCCCATGCCGGTCTCGATATCCTTGAATTCCGACGGGATGTCGGCCTTCTTTGATGAAGCCGCCTCCAGAGGCATGTTGGCGAAATTCAGCATCAGATGATTCCAGGTCAGAGTCGGAAGCGGGTTGACCTTCAGTATATTCTGTTCTCCCATTTTTCCTCCTCTCTTAGAATGTGGATCCGTCCATTTCCAGTTTAATGAGATTGTTCATCTCCACGGCGTATTCAAGCGGCAGTTCCTTGGCGACAGGTTCTGCAAATCCCGAAACGATCATCGCGCGCGCGTCCTCTTCGGAAAGGCCGCGGCTCATCAGGTAGAAAATCGCCTCGTCGGAAATGCGTCCGATCTTTGCTTCGTGCCCGACATCTGAATCTGCGTTGCGCACGTCCATCGCCGGGATGGTATCCGAACGGGACTTTGAGTCGAGCATCAGCGAATCGCAGTTGACGCTTGACTTTGCGCCGACGGCGTCCTTGCCGATGATGACCTCGCTGCGGTAAACACATACACCGCCGTCCTTGCTGATAGACTTTGTAGAAATATGAGAGCTCGTGTTTCTGCCGTTGTGCACAACCTTCGCGCCTGTATCGAGTGCCTGCGTCTTGCCGGCAAATGTAATACCTGTGAAATCCATGTGGGAATCGTTTCCCTGCAGAATCGTCATCGGATACAGATAGGAGATATGGGAACCGAACGAACCGGAAACCCACTCCATGATGCCGTCATCTTCAACCAGAGCCCGCTTTGTGTTCAGGTTGTACATGTTCTTGGACCAGTTCTCAATGGTCGAGTAGCGCAGTCTTGCGCCCTTTCCCACGTACAGTTCAACGCACCCTGCGTGCAGGTTTGCGACATTGTACTTCGGCGCCGAACATCCTTCGATAAAGTGAAGGTACGCGCCCGGCTCCACGATGATCAGCGTGTGCTCGAACTGTCCGGCTCCGGCCGCGTTCAGGCGGAAATACGACTGCAGCGGAATGTCCACATGCACACCCGCCGGGACGTATACAAACGAACCGCCGGACCAGACGGCACCGTGCAGCGCCGCGAATTTGTGGTCCGTCGGCGGAACCAGATGCATGAACTTTTCCTTCACGAGATCCGCATACGGTCCGCGCAGCGCGCTTTCCATATCCGTGTACACGACACCCTGCCGCGCGACCTCGTCCTTAACGTTGTGATACACAACTTCCGAGTCGTACTGCGCCCCGACGCCTGCCAGAGACTTCTGCTCGGCGTCCGGAATGCCAAGGCGCTCGAAGGTATTCTTTATATCATCCGGCACTTCGCTCCATTTGCCGCGCATTGTCGTGTTCGGACGGACATACGTGATGATCTGGTCCATGTTAAGGCCGTCAAGCGGCGGTCCCCAGTTCGGCACTGCGGTCTTCTGGTAAATCTCCAGACTCTTCAGGCGGAACTCGCGCATCCAGTCCGGATCGTTCTTCTCTTTACTAATCTGTTCTACAATCTCAGGGGTCAGCCCGGCATCCGTCTCAAAGGAGGCATGCGTCTCATAGCGGAAATCATAGATGGACTGATTCACGCCCTGAATTTCAGGTCTTTCTTCTGCCACAGTCTCATTCACCTTCCTTGATCAGCTCGGCAAATCCGTTCGTGTTGATGTAGTCAACGAGTTCCGGCCCGCCGGTCTTGATGATCCGTCCGTCATACAGAACATGAACGAAGTCAACCTTCAGATCCTCCAGGATCTTCGTGTTGTGCGTGATAATCAGCAGACTGTTCTCATCCGTCTTGAAACGGCGGATTCCCTCGGAAACGACACGTACCGCATCGACATCAAGACCTGAATCCGTCTCGTCAAGCATGGCAAATGTCGGATTCAGCGTCAGCATCTGTACAATTTCCGCCTTCTTCTTCTCGCCGCCGGAAAATCCCACGTTTAAGTAGCGCGATGCGTAGGAATCATCCATATCCAGCGCTTTCATCGTCGCGGCCAGCTCCTTGTGGAAAGCGAAATAGCGGATGTTTTCGCCCGTGAGGTTCTTCTTGCACACGCGCAGGAAATCTTCCATCGTGACACCAGGGACTTCCTGCGGTGCCTGGAAGGACATGAAGATGCCTTTTCTGGCGCGTGCATCTGCCTTCTGTTTGGTGATGTCCTCGCCTTTGAAGAAAATCTTTCCTTCCGTCACCTTGTATTCCGGATTTCCCATGATGCAGTTGTCCAGCGTACTCTTGCCCGCACCGTTCGGCCCCATCAGGACATGCGTCTCACCCTTATTCACAACAAGATTAATGCCCTTAAGGATTTCTTTTTCCTCGACATCCGCGTGAAGGTTCTCCACGCGCAGCAGTTCTTCTGACATTATCCTCTCTCCTTGTTTAATTTCTAGTATTTCACTAGGAATAAGATAACAACAAACCAGCCAGAATTCAACAGCCGGTTTTTCCCTATCCTGTGAAATTGTTTACACTTTTCCGAAAGTGGAACCTATCGTATTATAAGAGCAGTTCTGATTCTTCGCAACAAGAACGGCCCGCGGATATGCTATAATCAGGGAATCCTGACATTTGTCGGCGGGTTGTACAAAAACGCACAGGGAGGTTGGCGCCGGTATGACGTTTGAGCAGCTGGAATATTTTATTGCGGTGGCGGAAACCGACACCTTCTATACTGCAGCTGACATCCTGCATATGACGCAGTCCGCCCTCTCCAAGCAGATCATGAAGCTGGAAAAAGAGCTGGACGTGCAGCTTTTCGACCGCACGCACAGAAGTGCCCAGCTCACGTACGCCGGCAAAGTGTTCTACGAAGAAGCCCAGAAGCTCGTCCTGCAGTATCGGAAAACGCTCAACCGGATGGAGCACATCAAAAGTCCCGTCGGAGAGGCGCTCGCCATCGGCACGCTTCCGGTTCTGGACGCATTCGGACTGCGCCGTCCGCTCCACGAGTTCAAGACGCGTCACACCGAAAGCCGCATCACAATCGATGAAGTAGAGGAACAGGAGCTGATGTTCGGCCTCGATTCGGACATCTACGATTTCGTCATCGGAAACGAATACATGTTTGCCGGCCGTGCCTTCACACTTTCGCCGTTTGGTGAAGATGAGCTCATCGCCATCTTTCCTGAGGGGCGCGAACCGGACCGTCCAGTACCGCTCGCCGCGATGGCCGATCATCCTCTGTGCCTGCTGAATTCCTACACCGCAACCTGTCAGCTCTGCCTCAGGCTTTTTAAAGAGCAGGGACTTGCGCCGGAAATTCTCCGCTCGGCAAGAGTCGGTCAGATTCTGCAGTTTGTCCGTTCCGGCGACGCATTCGGACTGATATCCCGCATGAGTCTTGCCTGTCACCCGCACGGAGGCGTAACTGCGGTAAGTCTTGATCCGCCGGTAAAGTACCGCCTCGTTTTTGCGGCGCGCGATGACAGTGCGGAATCTCTGCTCATCCGGCAGCTTCAGGAGTGCCTTCGATCTTCTTTACAGCTCTCATGACATCTTCCGGGGTATCCGCAATCGCGTCCGCCCCGGCTTTTTCAAGCTCTCCCGGGACAGCAAAGCCAAACCGGACTCCGATAACGGGAATGCCAACCTGATGGGCACCGAGTACATCTTCCTTGCGGTCCCCGATCATAACGCACTGCTTCATCACGCCCGGAATATCTCTGCACTCCTCCGGAAAGCGGTCCTGGATTCTTTCCAGAGCCGTCCGGATGATATCGCTTTTTACGACATGCTTTCCGGCCAGATCCGCACCGGACACGACCGCAAAATCCTCAGACAGGCCAAAATGCGCGAGGATTCTGACAGCAAAAACTTCCGGTTTTGACGTTGCCAGGACATTAACATATCCGGCGTCACGCGCGGTGCGCAGGAGTTCAGGTATTCCCGGAATCACCGAGTTTTCGTAAAGTCCCGTCGTTTCGTAGCGTTCCCGGTACTTTTTCACCGCCTGAATGCTCTGCTTCTCATCAAGTCCGTAAAAATCGCGGAAACTGTCATTAAGCGGCGGCCCGACAAAGCGGTTCAGGTTCGCCACATCCGTCTCGTGAATGCCGAAGCTTTCGAGCGCATACTGTGCGCAGCGGCGGATGCCGGGACCGGAATCCGTGATCGTGCCGTCAAGGTCAAAAAGCAGAAATTTTCTCATGCGATGAGTTCTCCCAGATTCTGTACAAAAAGATCGGCTGTCTTTCGGATTTCATCTTCCTGATCAGCCGATCCTGCATCGGCCACGCCGACGGTGAAAAAGCCGCCGGCCCTGGCACCTTGTATCGATTTCAATGTGTCTTCAACTACGATGCACTCACCGACAGACACATGATTTTTGAATGCAGCCCGGATGTAGACATCCGGGGCTCCTTTGTCCCGGTTTACTTCCCGGGTCTGCGTGAAATTGCTGAAGTACGGCAGAATGCCGCAGCGCTTTAAGGCCGGCAGGAAAAGCGACTCATCCGACGCCGTCGCCGCGCAGATTGTGACTCCGTGTTTTTTCAGGTATGCCAGAAACTCAGCTGCATGCGGCTTCAGCCCGATTTCATCCCGGTACTGTTTCAGCGCCATCGCGTGCCACTCGGCGATAATGTCCGCCTCGCTTTCGCGCAGATGAAACCGCTTTTTTGTGTATGCGGCGCCGATTTCATAGTTCAGTGTCTTGATATTTTCCATGTAGTCCGGCGGCGCCGGGATGCCGCGTTTCTTTAGAAACTGCACGTCAATATCGTGCCACAGTCTCGTTGAATCAAGCAGCGTCCCGTCAAGATCAAAAATCGCAGCCAAGAAGTCCGGCAGTCTGCCATGCCCCGTCATGAGTTGGTGTCATCCGGCATCACGGACAGGTGATCCTTCACGTTGTCAAACGTGTAATTGTCCTCGTAGGCCTTGATCTTGTCATAGATCATGTTGTTTTTCACCGTTGTCTTGATGCTGTCGGTGGTCAGATCCGGCGCCGTGCGGTTTTCAAAGTACACATAGTAGTATACCGGCGTGGTAGAAGAGGTGTCCGCGATGATGGTGGAGTCGCCTGCCTGCCGGGATTCATCGAACAGCCAGTCGGCCATGTCTGTGTTGGAAATGCCTGAGTAGCTCATATCCGACATTTCCATCGCATCATCGTAATGATCGCCTTCGTTGTCGGCGCTGTCCGAATAGTAGCGGTAGGTCACCGTATCCAGACTCTGCTTGTTCTCGCTGTAATAATTCTGGATGTCATCATCTGTCGGTGTGGTGTTGTCCTGCAGATACGTCAGATATGCCTGGCACTTCAGATCGTTCTTTATCCACGAAGAAATGCTGTCCTCGGTCGCATTCTCGCCGAATACCGATTTGATGTAATCTTCGCGGCTCATGCCGGCTGTTTCGGCATCAGAGTCCAGGGAACTCATGTACGTATCGTAATCGGAATCCTGGGTGTCATATGTGAAGTCAGAGCTGGTTCCCATATCCTCAAGAAGTGCCATCTCCTGCCGGATTGTGTCAATCGCAAGGGAGTTGAAAGCCTGCTCGTAGGTATATCCGCTCTGTCCGTAATACTGTGTCGAGTCGCCTGCTGCCTCATCGTACGACATGTACTGCGTCATGTAATCGCCGTATGTCATGTCTCCGTAGAGTGTCTGATTCAGGAAGTCTCTCTTGGCATAGCCGTAGTAGTATTCATACTTCGTCTTGCTGATATTCTGGTCGCCGACAGCGATGTACTTCACGTCGGTGTAGTAATACTGCGAGCCATAGTGCCAGATCAGCGCAGCCGCGATGATTGCGCATGCCGCGCCGAGTGAAATCTTCATAATTTTTGCCGCGCGGGCATCAGAACGCTTTATCTTTTCTCTTTCGGCCATCTTCCGGTCATAGCTCGTGACCGTCTGTTCGTCTTTTTCCTCGGAGATCTTCGCATCCTCTTTGCTGCGCTTCTTTTCCTGCCGCTCTTTTTCCGCTTCTCTGGCTTTTTCGATGCGAGCGTCTTCCTTTGCCTTGCGCTCCCGCCTCTTCTCCAGTTTCTTTCTCTCTTTTTCGGAGAGATTTTCCATCAGATTGCGGTTTTTGTTAGCCATTTTCCAACATTATCCTTCCTTGGTGAGATTTTTTTCTATTTCATCCAGTTCAGCCATCCAGACCGCGCCGGATGCGTCGCTGGGCATTCGCAGATCCCCTCTCGGGCTCACCGCGACAGTTCCGACTTTCGGAGAATCCGGAAGGCAGGACCTTTTGTACTGCTGCGCGAAGAACCGCCAGGTAAACGTCCTCTGCCATTTGTAGATGGTCTGCGGACTGAATTCACCGGCAAATGCGGCCTGTGCGATCCTGAACAGTTTCTTCGGATGCACGCCGAAACGCAGGGTGTGATACAGGAAGAAATCGTGCAGTTCATACGGACCGACCAGATCCTCTGTCTTTTGCGAAATCTGACCGTCTTCCGGCGGAAGAAGTTCCGGGCTTACCGGCGTGTCAAGGACATCCATAAGCGCCTTCTGAAGTCTTTCGTCGCCGCAGGTGTCCGCCGCATAGCGCACCAGGTAGCGCACAAGTGTCTTTGGCACCGACGCGTTGACACCGTACATCGACATGTGATCGCCGTTGTACGTGGCCCACCCAAGAGCCAGCTCGCTTAAGTCGCCCGTTCCGATGACAATTCCCTTGTACATGTTGGCCAGATCCATCAGGATCTGCGTCCGCTCCCTGGCCTGGGAGTTCTCGTACGTCACATCGTGATTGCTCTCATCCTGACCGATGTCCTCGAAATGCTGGCGCACCGCTTTCCGGATGTTGATTTCCCTGAGCGTGCAGCCCATCTGACGTGTGAGCGTCACAGCGTTGTTGTACGTGCGGTCCGTTGTGCCGAAAGCCGGCATTGTGACACACAGGATTCCCTTCCGGTCAAGCCCGAGCGCGTCGAAAGCTCTGGCCGTGACAAGAAGCGCCAGCGTCGAGTCCAGACCGCCCGAAATGCCGATCACCGCATGCGAACATCCGATGTGCGCAAGCCTCTTGCGCAGGCCCATGCTCTGAATCTGCAGAATCTCACTGCAGCGCCTGTCTCTCTCTCCGGCCGCATCCGGCACGAAAGGCGTGCGGTCATACCGGCGCGTCAGATGAAGTGTACGGCTCTTCATGGAGAACGGGACAATCCGGTACCCTGCCGTCTCCGTGGCAAATGTCGTCATCCGCGCCCGCTCTTCTGTCAGCTTCTGAAGATCAAGCTGGGCAGCCAGCACACCGTCCGTAAAGCGCTCCGACTCCGCAAGAATTGTACCGTTTTCCGCGATCAGGCGGTGTCCGGAGAAAACGATGTCCTGTGTCGACTCGTCCTTTCCGCTGCTGCAGTACACGTATGCGGCCACCAGCCGGGCCGCCTGGCCGCTCACAAGCGCCCTGCGGTAATCGGCCTTTCCGATGAGATCATTGCTCGCGGAAAGATTGACGATGACGGATGCACCGGCAAGCGCGTGATGAACGCTCGGCGGCAGCGGGACCCACAAGTCCTCGCACAGCTCCGCCCCGATGCACAGATCCGGATTGTCCGTGCAGGAAAGCAGAATATTTCCGCCAAACGGCACTTCCTGCCCGTCAAACAAAATGTCCGACACGTCCGGCGCACCCGGTGTAAACTGGCGTCTCTCGTAGAATTCATTGTAATTGGGAAGATTGCGTTTTGGAATAAACGCGATCACCTTTCCCTCATAAACTGCAGCTGCCACATTGTACAGCTTGCCGCGTACCAGAAGCGGCAGCCCGACGAATGCGAGCATTCCGGACTGCTGCGCGCTTTTCTGTGCGATCTTTTTCAGGCCTTCTGCCGCTGCATCCTGCAGTGTCCTCGTCAGGAACAGATCGCCGCAGGTATAGCCTGTGACGGCCAGTTCCGGAAAAACAAGGAGCTGAATATCACGGGCATGAGCTTCATCCATCGCGGCAAGAATCTGCTGCGTGTTATAGGCACAGTCGGCAACCCTGAGCTTCGGAGTAAAGGCCGCCACATTGAAAAATCCATCTTTCACCGGGGATCCCTTTCATCAGCCTGCCGCAAATATAGGAGCCATCTTCTGCAGACTGCACGTTTTTGTATTATAGCATACCTCTGCAAAAAAGATGTGACCTCTTTGTGTACGGTGAAGAACACAACGCATAAGCCCCCCGCAGGCAGCCGCTGCGGGGGGCTTTAAGGGTAAGGGTCCAGATGAAATCCGGCTCAGTGTGCACCTTTCAGGAGTCTGGAAAGATGCGGATAGAGGAAAGCGACGATAACGCTCACAATCGCCCCTTTGAGCAGATTGAAAGGTCCGACGCACAGAGCGGCGAATGAATAGATATCATTCACACTGGCGTTGATGGCATTGCCCATCTCGATGAATGTGGAAACCGGCATGCCGTACAACTGTGAATATTTCGGGAGCAGATATACGGCGTTCAGCACGACACCGCCGGCTGTCATGAAAATGGTGCCGACAATGAGGCTGATGACCGCTCTTTTCTTCGTGCGGTGGAAATGATAGACAATCGAAGCCGGCACCACCAGAAAGCACCCGACGATAAAGTTGGCGAACTCGCCGACAAATGCGGTACTCGTGCCCTTTACCACCAGCATCAGAAGGTTCTTGAGTGCCTCCATGAGAACGCCGGCGCAGGGCCCCAGCATAAATGCGCCGATGAGGATCGGTACTTCGGAGAAGTCGACACGGTAAAACGGCGGTGCCACAAACGGGAGCGGAAAATCAACATACATCAGGATCACAGATATCGCCGTAAACATGGCGATGATGACCAGATGGTTCACCTTTGTCTTCTCGGTGGCGAACTTCCGTCCGTTTTTCTTTTCAATGATTTTCTGGAAAGCAAGCGCGGCAAAATAAACCGCAGCGGTAATGACGATTACCGCGATCAGAAATGAAACATTTTCTACAAGCTGCATAAAATTCTCCCTTCTCACATCCAGACTGTACTGTCGGCTGAGGTTTCTCACCTCATCTGCCGGAGAATCTGTTCTGACCTGCAGCGGTCATTCATCCGGCTCGCGGGCTCACCGCCAGAACGAAAAGCGTCTGGTCAGTATACCGCCGGTCAGGAATTCACGTGAGGCTTCCCCACGTGTCACCTTGCCCCGAAGAGCTCAAAAATATGTAATTGTCAGCCTTTCGGCGAAAAAACGCGCAGGCCCAGGCTGCCGGACCTGCGCGTAATTCTTAAACTAAGGTAGTGCAGACGAACGCATTTGTCAAGAGAGGCTTTACTTCTCGCGGGATTTCAGCCAGTCCGTGATCTTCTGCGCGCACTGTTTTGTCTTGTCTGCCGGAAGCACGAGCGCAAAGCGCACGTGATTTTTCCCGAGAGACCCGAACGCGGAGCCCGGGGTGCACAGAACACCTGTCTGGCGCAGCATCTCAAAGCAGAACGCGCGGTCATCGGCAAAGCCTTCCGGGATTTCTGCCCACACGAACATGGTGCCTTCCGAGTCCTGCACATCCCATCCGCCGTCCCGAAGCGTTGTGCACAGGGCGTCGCGGCGCTGCTGATATGCCATTTCCTGTTTGTACACGCCATCCTGCGGTCCGGTGAGTGCCGCCACAGCTGCTTTCTGCTGCAGAAGACACATACCGTAATCAAACTGCGAGCGGATCACTCGGAATTTCGCGATCACATCCGGATTGCCCATGACAAAGGAAATCCGAAGTCCCGTCAGATTGTACGTCTTTGACAGCGAATTGAACTCTACGCCGACGTCCATTGCGCCTGGAATAGACAGGAACGAAAACCCTTTGCGGCCGTCGTATTCAATTTCCGAATAGGCATTGTCGTGCACCACGAGAATGTTGTACTTCTTTGCAAAACGGATGATCTTCTCATATGATGCGCGGTCAGCACACGTACAGGTCGGGTTGAGCGGATAAGACACGACCATCATCTTCGCTTTTTCCGCGATTTCCTCGGGCACCTTCTCCACAAGCGGAGCGTAATGGTTGTCCGGGTCAAGATCATAGTTCACGATCTTCGCGCCGCAAAGGTACGGACCGTCCGAAAAGATCGGATATCCGGGATTGGGCGTCAGAACAATGTCTCCCGGCTCGCAGACCGTCCACGCGATGTGCGCGAATCCTTCCTGCGAACCGTTGAGCGACATGATCTCGTCCGGCGTGAGCGCCACGCCGTAACGTCTCTCGTACCAGGCCTGAACAGCCTCAACCAGTTCTTTCGTGTCTTTGATAGCGTACTTGTAATTTTCCGGATCCAGTGCCGCTTCAGAGACCGCCTTCATGACGTGGGGCGCCGGTTTGAAATCCGGCGTTCCCACGAACATATCATAGACCGGTTTTCCGGCCTTCAGACGCTCTTCCTTCTTTTCAAGCAGCTCAGCGAAAATATTCAGTCCGAAATGATTCGCGCGCTCCGAAAAAGAAAATTCCATCCCTCACGCCTCATTTCTGCAGGGCGGCCAGCCGTTCCTTTGTCGCAGCCAGCATGTCCTCGTAATTCTTCTTTTTGTTTTTCTCTTCTTCAACCTTTGCGGCCGGTGCCTTGGCGAGGAACTTCTCGTTGGAAAGCATCTTCTGTGAACGCTTCACCTCGCCGGTCAGTCTTGCCTCTTCCTTCTTCAGACGCTCAATCTCAAGGCGGATGTCAACCAGATCGGCAAATGGCATGCAAATCTCACCGTCGCGGATCACAACCGATACCGCGTTGTCGTCAATGCCTGTCTTGTCTGCCTGTACAGCAACCTCGGACGCAAACGACAGCGTCGCGAAGAACTGGCCTGCCTTCTCAAATACAGAACGCACTGCCTGGTCAGCTGAAACAACATACACCTTCGCCTTGCGGGACGGTGCCACGTTCATCTGCGTGCGGGCATTGCGGATGCCGCGTACGGCCTCCATGACTCTCTCGATGTCAGCCTCTTCCTGCGGGAAGTTCAGGCTTTCATGGTATTTCGGCCAGCTCGAGATCATGATGGACTCCTCGGCGTCCTGAACCGTGCAGAAGATTTCTTCTGTGATAAACGGCATGAACGGATGCAGGAGCTTGAGCAGCGTGATGAGAACATTCTTGGTCGTCCAGAGTGCAGTGATGCGGTCGTTCTCGTCATCCTTCTGATACAGACGCGGCTTGACCATTTCGATGTACCAGTCGCAGAACACATCGCGGATGAAACCGGCAAGCTTGTCGTAGGCGATGCCCAGATCGTAATTCTCGAGATTGTCCGTAACTTCTTTCACGATGCGGTTTGTTCTGGAGAGAATCCACTTGTCAGCATCCGTGAAATGCTCCGGTCTCGGTCCGTCTGCCTTCACGGCGTTATCCGAATCGTTCATCATCACGAAGCGGGAAGCGTTCCACACCTTGTTGGCGAAGTTGCGGCATGCTTCTACACGGGAATAGTAGAAACGCATGTCGTTGCCCGGCGTCGAGTTGCTGATGAGCGATGCCCGGAGTGCATCGGCTCCGTACTTGTCGATGACCTCCAGCGGGTCAATGCCGTTGCCGAGTGATTTACTCATCTTGCGGCCCTGGGAATCGCGCACAAGTCCGTGGAACAGGACGTTCTTGAACGGCGGCTGTCCCATGTTCTCGTATCCCGAGAAGATCATGCGGATAACCCAGAAGAAAATGATGTCATAACCGGTTACAAGAACGCTTGTCGGATAGAAGTACTCGAGTTCCGGTGTCTTGTCCGGCCAGCCGAGTGTGGAGAACGGCCACAGCGCAGATGAGAACCAGGTGTCCAGCGTATCCGGATCCTGCGTGATGTGCGTGCTGCCGCAGTGCGGGCACTTGGTCACAGGATCGGCAGATACCGTCAGCTGTCCGCAGTCATCGCAGGTATAAGCAGGAATCCGGTGTCCCCACCAGAGCTGTCTGGAGATGCACCAGTCGCGGATGTTGTCGGTCCAGTTGAAGTACGTGCTCTTCATGCTGTCCGGGATCAGACGGATGTCGCCGTTTCTGACGGCGTCAGCCGCCGGCTTGATCAGATCGTTCATCTTCACAAACCACTGCTTCTTGACCATCGGCTCAACCGTTGTATGGCAGCGGTCGTGAACGCCGACGTTGTGGTGAATCGTCTCGACCTTGACGAGCAGTCCCTGTTCCTTGAGGTCTTCTACCATCGCCTCGCGGGCCGCGTAGCGGTCCATGCCGGCGTATTTGCCGCATTTGTCATTCAGTGTGGCATCGTCGTTCAGGATATTGATCTGCTCGAGATTGTGGCGCTTGCCTACTTCAAAGTCGTTCGGATCGTGGGCCGGTGTGATCTTCACGACGCCGGTTCCGAATTCCTTGTCAACATAGGAATCCGCGATGATCGGAATATCACGGTCAGTAAGCGGCAGGTGCACCATCTTTCCTACGATGTCCTTGTAGCGCTCGTCATCCGGGTTGACAGCCAGTGCCGTATCGCCCAGCAGCGTCTCCGGACGGGTGGTTGCGATCATGACGTAACGGCCTTCCTCGCCGACCACCGGATAATTGATATACCAGAAATGGCCTTCCTGCTCCTCATACTCGACTTCCGCGTCGGAAAGCGAGGTGTGGCAGACCGGGCACCAGTTGATGATGCGGTTGCCCTGATAAATGAGGCCCTTGTTGTACAGATTTACAAAAACCTGGCGGACTGCCTTCGAGCATCCTTCGTCCATCGTGAAGCGCTCGCGGTCCCAGTCGCAGGAAGATCCGATCTTCCTGAGCTGGCTGGTGATCATCCCGCCGTATTCTTTCTTCCAGGCCCAGACATGCTTGAGGAATTCCTCGCGGCCGATTTCGTGCTTGTCAATGCCCTTTTCCTTCAGGGCATTCGTCACCTTCACTTCCGTGGAAATGCTGGCGTGATCCGTGCCCGGAACCCAGAGAGCTTCATACCCCTGCATTCTCTTAAAACGGATGAGGATGTCCTGCATGGTGTTGTCGAGCGCATGGCCCATGTGCAGCTTGCCGGTGATATTCGGCGGCGGCATTACAATTGAAAAAGGCTTTTTGCTCTTGTCGACTTTTGCGTGAAAATATTTGTTGTCCAGCCACTTCTGATACAGTCTGCCTTCGATGGCAGCCGGATCATACGTTTTATCAAGCTGTTTCCCCATTGATGCTGTTCCTCCTGACCTTGAACCTGCCGCCTGAAGCAGACACCTGCGGTCTGTTTCACCACAGCAGTTCTTTTCATAGTAGCACCGCCCCTTTGTATTATCAAGAAGTCGCGCCAGTCTGCCTTTTTGGCACGCGTACCGGACTCACCATTCAGAGTCCGACTCCAAGCGCCGCGTCCATCTGTTCTGTCACATCTTCCAGGCTGTGTCCCGTGGCAGCAGCGAGCTCCTGATACAGGATTTTCTTTGCCTCCGTAAGCATCCTCGCATCCGCCGACTTCATCCTGCGCACCTGTCTGGCACGCTCATTGCGGATATTGTAGAGATGACGGATCAGATGCATGATCTCCTTCGGATCCTGTGACTTAACGATGGTTTCGTAGTCTCTCGGAGAAATCCGCTTGTTCAGCGCCTCATCCTTTGCACATCCGGATGCGCTGATCATGAGTTCCTCTGCTTCATCCGCACTCATCACATACCGGATCGGCACTTTGTTCTCCACCGGACAATAGATGATGCCGCGGTCGTCGTACAGAGGTTTCAGAAAGTAAAATGTACCGTCAATTCCTTTTATTTCCGGCTTTCCTATATTCGTTATTTCACAGGTGCCCAGAACGCCGTATTCAACCTTGTCACCGATTTCAAACATACAACCCCTTCTTTTTCCCATAAAAAAGCGGCTTTACGCCGCCGCCATTTATCATATTAACACTTTTTACAGTATTGGTTCAATACGGATTCTCAGCCAATAGAAAAAGATGTGCCGGAAACACGCCCCGGCACACCTTTGTACTTTATTCTTTGCGTTCAGGCAGAGTATCAGAAAAGATCCACAGCGCCCATGAAATTATCATTGGCGACATAATAGCACTTGCCCTCTTCCGGCTTTACATACAGCTTGACACTCTCGACAGCCACGCCCTGAGCCTTTGCGTCTGCAACGACCTTCTCGACGAGCGTTTCCTGCTCAACCTGTCCGCCCATGTACTGGAAGAACACCTTCGTCTGCGGCTCAGCCTTTGCGGCTTTCTTTGCGCGTGCAGCCTTTACCGGTGCCTTGGCAGCTTTCTTTACTTCTTCTTTCTTCTCAGCGACGGCAGCCTTTACTTCTTCGCCTGCCTTCTCAACAGCCTTCTTGACCTCAGCAGTCTTTTCTGCAGCAGCTTTCTTGACCTCTTCTGTCTTTTCCTGTGCTGCCTTTTTTACTTCAGCTGTCTTTTCTGCAGCTGCTTTCTTGACCTCGGCGGTCTTCTCCTCGGCAGCTTTCTTTACTTCTGCGGTCTTCTTCTCAGCGCTTTCCTTCACGGTTTCTGCTTTTTCTTCAACCGCTTCAGCAGCCTTGTCTGCCTTTACTTCAGCCTTCACGGCATCTGCCATGATCGGCTCCTTTGTCGTCGCGGCCTTCGCCGTTTTTGTGGTTCTCTTTGTCGTTGTTGTTGTCTTTCTTGTCCTGCTCATACCTTTCTCCTCCATCTTGTATGCTGCAGCATTTGCCTCTGAATGCAAAGCATCATGAAGCCAGAAATTCGCAGATGTCTGCCACTGCCTGCTCAGCATCCGTCCCTTCGGCACACACATCTACCTTCATGCCGTCATGAAGTCCGAACGCCATCATTCCCATCAGGCTCTTGCCGTTGATGTTCTTGCCGTTTCCGACCAGTTCAATGTGGCTCTCATATTTGCAGGCCTTCTGAACAAGCTCAGCGATCGCGTTCTTATGCTTATTCTCGAGATTAGAAACCTCTACCCTTTTTGTCATCTCACACCTCGAATGAAGAATCATGCCGGTCGTAAGCACCGTCAAGTCGAAATGATAGTATGATTTTCAAAGTATGTCAAGTCGCCTCTGTGCCCCGAAGCCGGCCTGTGGTGTAGAGTTGCGAGACATCCGGATCGAACGTTTCTGTCACCTCATATCCCTTAAGCATTTCGAAAATCCGCTTTTCTCTCGCATCTTCCGGCTCAGGGTGACTCAGAATTTCTTCCACGCATTTTCTCAGATCATCTGCAGAATTTATTACTTCCGTTAAAATATTAAATTTTCCGCCGAGGTATCCGGCCGCGTATGCACACTCGTAGTTTCCGACCATCACCGCTTCCGGAAATTTCGTCTTTTTTTCGACCGCCTGCACAGCCAGCAGCTGTATCATGTCATATCGTCCTTTCCGAATAATTCCTTCAGGCTGCTCACCCGGGCAATGACGGCGTCCGGTGCCGCCGCTTTCCCGAAGCCGTAAGCTGCAAAGATAAACGGCAGGCCTGCTTTCCTCGCAGACTTCTCGTCTCCAGCCGTATCGCCGATATAGACAGCCTGCTTCAGGTGATTTCTGTCCGCCAGGATCCGGATACTTCCGTCCTTCCCGACGTGTGTGCGTCCCCAGCACTCCGTGTCCTTGAAATACTTTCCAAGACGATGGGCGCCGAGAAACGCCTCAATGTACCCGTCCTGACAGTTGCTCACGATGAAAAGCGGAAAACGCGCCGCAAGATAAGCCAGGTTATCTTCCAGATCCGGGAACAATATACCGCCATGCGCCAGAAGGTACTCGTTTTCATGCGCGCACATAGCCTCCATTACACGCTCCCGCGCTTCTGGCGCTGCGTCTTTGAGCAGTCTGTCCCGGATTTCATTCATGGGAAGGCCGAAGCAAGGCAGGATTTCTTCTTTTGTGAGCGGACCTCTTTCGGCCTCCGGGTGCAGCGAGATCACTTCATTCCACGCCTTCAGAACCCCGTCCCGGGAATCCCAGAGCGTGCCGTCCAGATCAAACAGTATGCCGTCTGTCTTCGTAAAATCCATGTATTTATCCTCTGAGTTTCCGGATGAGACTTAAAAGCGTCTCGTCCCGGCTTATGTCCGACGCTACTTCAAAGCAGTCTTCCGCTTCCTGCGGATGCCCTGTGCGGATCATTTCATAGCCCGCGTGGCACACAACCTGGATCGACGTTTCGTCCGGCCGGGTGTAAATGCCGGCGTCCGAAAGCAGTCTGTCGATTTCTTCGTCCGTCATGGCAGGCGTCGTGTCCTTCAGAGCCGTTTCCAGATATTTCAGCTCCAGGTCAGCGTTTTGTGAATGAAAGTAGTTGTTCGCTCTGATGTAGCAGGCGCGCGCGGCATCAGGCTTGTAGGTCTCCACAAAATAAAATCCCGCATTGCGGTAGTACCGGGCCGTCTCTGCCCTCGTCAGACAGTACCGGTGCGCCTCCTGCGTTTTTTTAAGATACGGCTTGAGCTTGTTCTGCTGCTTCAGAGCCTCCGCGCTGGCAAGCTTGGCCGTAAGGCTCACGGGATTCCAGCTCTCGGCCTTCTGGAAATATTTGTACGCAGCGTGCGGCTTTCCGTCCTTCAGCTTTTCGCTTCCAACCTGCAGATAATACGAGCTGTACGGAACAGAGGCAAACCGGATTTCCTTGTCATCGTCAGGAAAATACCACCTGTACAGATAATACTCCATCACATGATCAAAGCTGACCGTCACCGTCGTGTCAGAGATCCGCAGGGACTCGCCGCCGTCTTCTCTGCTCTCCAGTTCTTCAACGGTCTTTCTGGCCGTCTCCAGTGTTTCGTCCACCGTTTGATTCCTTCCTTATGTGTCCTTCCAGAATACAGATACTGCGCGGCGGAACTGTGAGCTTTCGCTGGTCTTCTGATATCTCCGGCATCTCATGTCCGCTGTCAGAAATGACTATCCGCCAGCCCTGACTTCTGTCTGCATCCGGAAGTGCGGCATCCCATGGTTCCCAGTACATGTTAAGTGCCGCATAAAGAAGCGCGTCCGAATCCGGATCTGCATATGTCTCGCAGAACATCAGACCGATCTGGCGCACAGATTCGTCCGTCCTCGTAAACCAGGCGTTTTCGCCGTGCAGCGAAAAATCCGGACATCCGATCGCCAGCGTATCGCTGCCGGACAGCGGTGCGTCCATATGCAGAATCTTGTGCGCTTTCCGGAGAGCAACCGCCTCGCGCGTAAAACGCAGCATCCGCGTCGCATCGGCTCCCTTGTTCCAGTTCACCCACGAAACTTCGCTGTCGATATCATAGGGATTGTTGTTTCCGTCCTGTGAATTTAAAAACTCATCCCCGGCCCGAAGCAGCGGTGCTCCCTGCATAAGCATCAGAAGCAGGACAGCATTTTCCCGCATCTGCCTCCGAAGCGTCAGAACGGAACGTTTTCTCGTCGGACCTTCCACGCCGCAGTTCCAGCTGTAATTCTCCGCCTCTCCGCCATTCTCATTGTGTTTGTGATCGTAGGAATACAAATCCGCCAGCGTAAAACCGTCGTGACTTGTGACGCTGTTGATTCTGGCACATCTCTCCGGAAAATCCCGGATGATGCCAATCAGCGGCCGGATCTGGCCGTCGTCTCCCTTCAGAAAACGGCGCATCACCTGCCGGCATCCGTCATTGTATGAAGCAACATGGCGGTTTTTCGGCATAGTCCTGTCCCACCACACCGTGATGAGCTTCGTATCCGCCAGATACGGATCCGCGACAGCCGCTGCCAGCGTCTCCTGTGAGGCATACAGATGAAATCCGTCCACATGATAACTGTCCACCCAGTAATGCAGGCAGTCCAGAACCATCCCCGGCTCTTCATCCGCAAAGTACATCTCCAGAATGACTTCGAGCCCCGCCTTGTGCATCCGGCGCACCATCGTCCGAAATTCATCGGTGTAGTGCTCGCTCTTGTCGGCGCAGTACGCCGCCTTCGGCGCAAAATATCCGAACGCCGGCACATAGCCCCAGAAATTCAGCTGTGGCTTTTCCTGCTGCACCCCGGCAAGGTTCTTTTGCAAACCACCTGAAGTCAGCCGGCGGCATTCGTCAAATTCATACGCCGGCATCAGTTCAACCGCCGTCACGCCGAGTGACACGATGTGCGGAATCTTTCTGATCAGACCGGCAAAAGTCCCTCTCTCTTCCTCCGGGACGCCGGAAGTCTCTGACTTCGTGAAGCCGCGCACATGCAGTTTGTAAAAAACACTGTCGTCAAATGGTGTCCGCGGATGGCGGTCGCCCTTCCAGTCAAAAGTCTCCGGATCTTTTAGAAATGACAGGCTGCTGGTCACCGTGCCGCTTTCCGCTTCCCCGAAACAGCTGCATCCCGTAAAGCTGGTCCCGTACGGATCCGGAACAATATTTCCGTCGACCTCATAGGCATACCGGCATGCGGAAAGCTCCGGATCGCGTATGCGGATACAGCTGTATGTTCCCTGCTTAATATGGCTGTCAAGACGAATCCGGCAGAACGGCTTCTCCTCATCCCGGCGGAAAAGAAGAAGATACGCCGGGGTTTCCGGGCGCCACCTTCGCGCCTGCCGGTATTCAGAAGGAAGCGCAAAGCCGAACATCGCACCGTCTTCTGTCTTTCTCACCCCTCTGAATGCATGATATTTGTCTGAGTCAGTTTCCATACCTGCCCTTCCTGATCGTCATCCCCTGGAAATCCAGCCGTAACGCTCTGTCAGCATTAAATTATAGATATTATACCATTTTCCGGCGCTGCTTCAAAGCGATGTGCCGAGTCCTTCTCCGTTCCAGTCCGGGATAAAGCTTTCTTTCTGGGTCGGTCCTTCCTGAATGAACGCACGCGTTACGCCCAGATCCAGAACAAAGTCAAGGAACCGCTCATATTCGCGCTTCGTCACGCGCCGGGAAAGCTCCTCAGGCAGTTTCAGGCCCTGAATCGGTGTGTACTGGTTCATCAGAGAGAAATAGATATCGTCTCCGAACGCGTCATAGAGCAGCTTCACGCCCTGACACGCTTCCTTCACGTGCCCCGGAAGAAGAAGGTGCCGCACGATAACGCCTTTCTTCAAAATCCCCGGCTCGACGCCGCACTTCTCTGCTTCTTCTTCGCAAAAGAACTCACAAGGCCCCGCCTGCTTCACCATCTGTGTGATTGCCTCGAATGCAGTCTTTGGATAGTCGGGTGCACCGGAATACGCGCGCGCCGTCTCTTCGGAAACATATTTGAAATCCGGCAGATAGCAGGTCACGAGCCCGGACAGCTCCTCAATCGTCCCGACTGACTCATAGGACGACGTATTGTAGACAAACGGAATCGTAAGGCCCTGTGACACAGCTTTCCCCGCCGCCTCCGCCACCTGAGGCACAAACTGTGTCGCCGTCACCAGATTGATATTATTGGCGCCCTGCTTCATCAGGCCGAGAAACGCAGCAGCCAGCCCGTTTGTGCTCACTTTCACGCCGGCATCTCTGCCTGCTGAAATCCTGTAATTCTGACAGTACACACAGTGCAGCGGGCAGCCGGAGAAAAAGACAGCGCCGCTGCCGCGTCTGCCGGAGATGCATGGCTCTTCCCACGCATACAGGGCAGCCCTGCCGGCCATCACTTCGGCACTTTCCCCGCAGTATCCCCGTTCTCCGTTTTCCCTGTCCGCATTACAGTGCCTCGGGCACAAATTACAGCTCATGCCGTGCTCCTCTCCCTGCCGGCCGCATCAGGCCGCCGTTCAAATAAGAATCAAATTGTCATTGACAATGATCGCAATTTCTTGTATATTAGTCAAGTCGACGTGCTACTGTGGCTCAGTTGGTAGAGCAGCTGATTCGTAATCAGCAGGTCACCGGTTCAAGTCCGGTCAGTAGCTTTTTATTTATGCAGATGTAGTTCATCGGTAGAATGCTAGCTTCCCAAGCTGGAGAGGCGGGTTCGACTCCCGTTATCTGCTTATCGATTATTTTTCATTCAGGTGTCGGATGATTTCCCTTGAAGTACAGAATATTCGTATATTCATGAGCAAGCTGCTTATGAAGAGTGATTTTGACCGTTTTTTTCTGGTTGAAGCTTCTGTTTCTGCGTTCTGCAATTTTGAAATTTCCGGCCGCACAAACGCCGCATGGTTTGCGCCAGCCTCCGCAGACTCTGCAGCTTCTGCGTCAAAAGGCGTTCCTGTCATTTCCCCTTATGTGTCATGGGAGAAAATCCGCCCGCATGTGTTTCAGGTCATCCGCGGCGGACGCACGCCGCTTCGGATGAAAATCATCCTGGCCTGCACGCCGGCACAGATCGCGGCGATCTTAAAAAGCAGTCCGGAATGCGCTTCTCTTTCCCCGGACACGGTAAGCGGTATGTTTCTGAACATTGCCTTTGACAAGAACGGACTTGTTCTCACGACCGGAACGGCGATGAAAACATTCACCATGGACCGCTCCGCCGAGAAAGCATTTGACAAGACAATGAGCTCTTTTCTTGGTGAAATCGGCATCAATTTCAATACTAGCACTCAGCTTGAATGAGTGCTAATTTTTCTTGACTTCTCTCCGGCCCCGTACTACAGTAGGGATTATACGGAAAGGAGTACTCATCTATGGCAGAAAAACATGGCAGTCTCACGATCAACAGTGAGAACATTTTCCCTATTATCAAAAAATGGATGTATTCAGATCAGGACATTTTCTTCCGGGAACTGGTCAGCAACGGATCTGATGCCATCACAAAGCTGCGTCAGCTCGCTCTGATGGGCGACTACACACAGCCGGACGATATTGAATACAAGATCGAGGTCAAAGTAAGCAGCAAGAACAAGACCATCCGCTTCATCGATAATGGCCTCGGCATGACCGCCGACGAGGTTGACAAGTACATCAACCAGATCGCTTTCTCCGGCGCCAAAGAATTCCTGGACAAGTTCAAGGACAAGGGCGGAGCTGACCAGATCATCGGCCACTTCGGTCTCGGCTTCTACTCCGCGTTCATGGTCGCCGACCGCGTGACCATCGACACGAAATCCTGGGAAAAGGACAGCGCGCCGGTTCTCTGGAGCTGCGACGGCGGAACGGATTTCATGATGACAGACGGCTCCCGCACGGAAACCGGCACAACCATCACGCTGTTCCTCAATGACGAGAGCGTGAAGTATGCGAACTACTACACCGCCGAGGAGATTCTCCACAAGTACTGCGAGTTCATGCCCAATCCGATCTATCTGACCGATGAGGATCTCGGACAGCAGACCGAGGACATCCCGGAAGAAGAGATCACTGAAAAGGATACCGTCATCAAAAAGTTCACGAAGCCGGCTGTGACCGAGGAAAAGAAGAAGGACGACGGGACGACGGAAACGGTTGAGAAAGAGCCGGAAAAAAAGATGGCCACCATCGTCAAGAGACCGGTTATGCTCAATGACACGCATCCGCTCTGGACGAAAAGCCCCAGCACATGCACGAAGGAGGAGTACATCTCCTTCTATCAGAAGGTCTTTAGTGACTACCGGGAGCCGCTGTTCTGGATTCATCTGAATATGGACTATCCGTTCACGCTCAAAGGCATCCTCTACTTCCCGAAGCTCAATCCGCACATCGACAAGCTGGAAGGCACCATCAAGCTGTACAACAACCAGGTATTTGTCGCGGATAACATAAAGGAAGTTATCCCGGAATACCTGATGCTGCTCAAGGGCGTCATCGACTGCCCGGATCTGCCGCTGAACGTCAGCCGCTCGGCGCTGCAGAACGACGGATTTGTCCAGAAGGTTTCCGGCTACATCACCAAGAAGGTTGCCGAGAAGCTCACCGGTATGTTCAAGACGCAGCGCGATGACTACAACAAGTACTGGAATGACATCAATCCGTTCATCAAGTACGGCGTAATGCGCGACGAGAAGTTCTACGACCGGATGAAGGATGCTCTCATCTTCCGCAATCTCGACGGCAAGTATCTGACGCTCAAAGAGTGCATCGACGAGAACAAGGAGAAGCACCCGAACACGATCTATTACTACACCGACGAAAAGGAACAGAGTCAGTACATCAACATGTTCAAGAACTCCGGAATCGATGCAGTGTGCTTGGATCAGTCCATCGATTCCCCGTACATCTCTTTCCTGGAGAGCAAAAACAAGGATCTGCATTTCATGCGGCTTGACGCGCAGGTTTCCGAGGCCTTCCGCGACAGCAGCGTAAAGGAAGAGGATCTCAAAGCCGATACGGACAGCCTCACGAAGATTTTCCGCGATGCTCTGAAAAACGACAAGCTGAACGTAAAGGTCGAGAAGCTCACCGATCCGTCCGTCTCCGCCCTGATCGCGCTCGACGAGCAGGATCACCGGATGCAGGAAATGATGAAGATGTACGCCGCATATGGCGAGAGCATGCCGTTTACCGGAAAGGAACAGGAGACGCTGGTGCTCAATGCCGGAAATGATCTGGTGCAGCATATCCTCAAAGCGCCGGATTCTGAGGATACGCCGGTTCTCTGCCGTCAGCTCTATGATCTGGCGCGCCTTTCGCACGGCACTCTGGAGCCTGACGAGATGACCGAGTTTATCCGGCGCAGCAACGATATTCTCCGCCGGCTTGCAAAATAAGACCGCAGTAGGTATCCTGTAGTAGGCAGGAGAAATGAGCAGAGGCTCTTCTTTGCGAAGAGCCTCTTTTCTTGTATACCGGGGAAGAAATGGAAAAACTCGACATCACAGATCTGGATACCAGGCCGTCAAAAAGCCGGAAACGAAAAGCGAAACGTGTAAAAGGGACCGTCACCGTGCGCAAAGTAACCCGGCGCCAGAAAAAAATCTCGGAGCGGCGCCAGAAGCACCCGGTTCTCTTTGCAGTTCTTGACAATCTTGAAGTTGTAGGCATCGCGCTGGCGATATCCGTGTTTCTGCTCGAATTTGTCATCATCAATGCCCGGGTTCCGTCCGGATCGATGATAAGTACCATCGGGGTCGGCGACCGGCTGATCGGATTCCGGCTGGCCTACGTCGCCGAGGAGCCGCAGCGCGGTGATGTGATTATCTTCCGCTATCCGGACGACGAGAGCCAGCGGTTCATCAAGCGGATCATCGGTCTTCCGGGCGATACGGTAGAAATCCGGCAGAACGCCGAGAATCCGGAACTGGCCGACGTCTGTGTGAATGGAGAAAAGCTCGATGAGCCCTATCTTGCCGAGCCGATGCTTTATGATCCGGTTGAAGGCGGAAAGCACACCTTTACCGTCCCCGAGAATTCGTACCTCGTGTTCGGTGACAACCGGAATCATTCAAACGATGCGAGATTCTGGACCAACACATACGTCACAAAAGATGAAATCCTGGCAAAGGCCATCTTCCGCTATTTCAGCGGAACGACGCACTTCCTGTCTTTCAAAATGATCCAATAAAAATGCCACCGCACAATTCCGTGCGATGGCTTTTTTTGATGTGTTTGTAAAAGCAGATTCTTTAGACGCGGGAAAGATACTCGCCTGTTCTGGTGTCGATCTTGATCTTGTCGCCTTCGTTAACGAAAAGCGGAACCATAACCTCAGCGCCCGTCTCAACGGTAGCCGGCTTTGTGGCGTTGGTCGCCGTGTTGCCCTTTACGCCCGGCTCAGTCGCTGTGATCTCAAGCTCTACGAAAAGCGGCGGCTCAATTGCGAATACATCGCCGTTGTGGCTGTCGAGCTTCACGACATCGTTCTCCTTGACAAATTTCAGAGAATCGCCGACTGTGTCCTTGGAGAGTGCAATCTGCTCATAGGTCTCTGTATCCATGAAGTTGTACAGATCGCCGTCCTGATACAGATATGTATAGTCACGCTTGTCAATATGCGCTGTAGGAAGCTTCTCAGTCGGACGGAACGTCTTCTCGACAACACCTCCTGTGATGATGTTCTTCAGTTTTGTTCTTACAAACGGTGAGCCCTTGCCCGGTTTTACATGCTGGAATTCGATGATCTGCCAGATGCCGCCGTCCATTTCGACTGTGATGCCGTTCTTAAAATCTCCTGCTGCTACCATATCTGCAGTTCCTCCTTAACATACTTTCTTAATTTTATAATATCTGGCACCCTCGCGCAAGTGTCCGTCAGCCATTTTTTCGACTTTCTGCCACAAGCGCTTCCATTGCCAGCAGGTATCCGTTCAGGCCCAGCCCCACGACCTGTCCGAGGCACGCAGGTGCCGTGACGGATACATGGCGGAAGTCCTCTCTCTTGTGCACATTTGAAATGTGGACCTCAATGACCGGAATCGGCGCAATCGATCCGATCGCATCGCGCAGCGCGTAGCTGTAGTGTGTATACGCGCCCGGATTGAAGACAATACCGTCTACGCCTTCGCGGTACGCCTCCTGCAGCCTGTCGATCAGCTCTCCTTCGCCATTGCTCTGAAACAGTTCAACTGTGACGCCGAGTTCCTCTGCCTTGTCCCGGATCATTTTCTCCAGCGTTTCAAAAGATTCCGTTCCATAGATTCCCTTCTCCCGGATCCCCAGGAAATTTATATTCGGCCCGTTCATGACCAGCAGTTTCATACCTTTCTCTCCTCCTGCATTATTTCAAGAATCTGTCTGGCTGTCTGCTCCGGCGTCTGCCCTTCGGTGTCAAGGACTGTATCAGCAGCGGCCATATAGTGCGCCTCCCGCTGATCCATCAGCCGGAGGATGTGCTGCATCAGCTCTTCTCCGCTCTTCCCCTCCAGAACCGGACGGCTTCCGTCATTCTGCAGTCTTGAGCACAAAACAGCTGCCGGCGCTTTCAGATAAAAACAATGCCCGGCTTTCTTCATCAGGCCGCGGTTGATTTCCTTAAGCGGCAGTCCGCCGCCGACTGAAATGACGCTGTCTAAAGAGCCGGAAGCGGCGATTCTTTCCATCGTCTCCGTCTCCATCTGTCGGAACACGCTCTCACCGTCCTGTCTGAAAATATCGGCGATCGCCCTTCCGTCCTGCCGCACAATCTCGGCATCCGTGTCGATCATTGTCAGTCCTGCGATGCGGTGCAGTTCTTCTGCGACCGTCGTCTTCCCGGCCCCCATGAACCCCAGCAGTACAATGTTTCTCATTTTCTTCTGTCCGCCATTTCCTTCTGCATGGCAGCATATACTTCTGCTGCGGCTTCTTCCGTGACTGTCGTTTCTGTCCAGAGTTCAAATGAGGCGATGCCCTGATACAGGAGCATGAGAAGACCATTGACAGCCGGATGGCCAGCCTCTTTCATATTTTTCATAAAGCAGGTTTCTTCCGGATTGTAGATGATATCAATTCCGGCAGACGCGTTTTCAAAGAAATCAGGATGATCAACCGGACAGCTTTCTATGTCCGGATACAGTCCGACCGAAGTTGCCTGGACAGCGAGATAGCCGCTGCCGGCAAGCAATTTAAGTCTGCCCGCGTCAGAGCATACATCCATCCCCGCAGGGATGACAAGCTCTTTTCCGGCCCAGTCATTTACCGCCTGAGCGATCAGTCGTGCCTTTTCTTCCGTGCGGTTGGCAATCACAATGCGCTCCGCTCCTTCTTTGGCAAGACTGAAGCAGACACCGCGGGACGCGCCGCCTGCTCCGATCACGACGGCACTGGCCCCGCGCAGCGAAATGCCGGAAAGTTCCGCTTCTCTTGCAAAGCCTTCCACGTCCGTGTTGTATCCGGTGAAACCTTTATCTGTTCTCACCAGCGTATTGACAGCGCCGATGGCATCAGCCAGCGGATCAACTCTCGTCAGCACTTCCCGCACACTCTGTTTGTGCGGCACAGTCACGTTGAGCCCCTGGATTCCCAGCGCCAGCGCTCCTTTTACTGCCTCAGGCACATCGTCTCCCGCGACCGGAAAACAGACATATGTCATGTCCAGACCCATCTTCTCAGCCAGCATATTATGGATGAGCGGCGAGATCGAGTGTGCCACCGGATTTCCGATCAGACCGTAGACGGCCGTTGTTCCCTTGATTTCCATTTTCCTCAAAAATCCCCGTTTCGTTTACATTCCGTCCGCATACAGACGGTCGTAGCTGTTCATGCCTTTCTTCCACCGGTACAGGCGTCTGACCGGCCACTCAATCAGGCGTTTCAGGACAATCTGAATCTCCTCGTGGCGGTTTATCGGATCCACCAGAATAGACGGGATTCCGGTCAGATTGGCCCCCCAGATATCGGTGATAAGCTGATCTCCCACGACAAGCGTGCTCGTGCGGTCTGTCATCATCCGCTTCATCGCCCGCACATATCCGCGCACGGCCGGCTTTCCCGCCTTGCAGATGTAGGAAGACTGACACGCGTGGGCAAATGGCGCCACTCTGGCCCTGTCATTGTTGGACAGGAAACACGTGTCAAATCCCAGATCATGAAGATATTCCATGAATTCACGCGCCCGCCTGTCGGCCTTCGCTCCGTGCGGCACGAGTGTATTGTCAATGTCAAGGATCACTCCGCGGAATCCTCTCCGATACAGAAGTTCAAAATCGACAGAGTAGATGGAGTGAAAATAGGCGGAAGGCAGCCATCCTGCGCTTTTTTTCACGTGTCATCTCCTTTGTCCTTCATGCTGCTGACTTCATCCATAAAAGACTCGACATCCTTGAACTCCCGGTAGACACTGGCAAAACGGACATACGCCACTTCATTGAGCGCCTTCAGCTTCTTCATGACCAGATCGCCGATGACAGACGACGGAATCTCCTGTTTGTCCATCGCCAGAAGCTCTGCTTCCACCTCATCGGTCAGCTTCGTCATCTCACTTTGTGTCACCTGTGTCTTGTAACAGGAACGCACGACACCCGAATAAATCTTGTTCCGGTCAAACGGCTCGCGCGTCTTGTCTTTT
This sequence comes from uncultured Lachnospiraceae bacterium, assembly GCA_900314255.1. Classification (GTDB taxonomy): domain Bacteria; phylum Bacillota; class Clostridia; order Lachnospirales; family Lachnospiraceae; genus UBA4285. The sequence continues at coordinate 40,119 of OMUP01000020.1, forward strand.
TTGATAACAATAAGCGGTGTTGTCTCCAGTCTCTCATATGTGGTAAAACGCCGGCCGCAGACAATGCACTGGCGGCGGCGCCGGATCGAACCGTCCTCACTCGGACGGGAATCGATCACCTTTGTATCTTCCGCACCGCAATATGGGCAATTCATAATTTTCCTCCGAAAGCAGTAAGAATGCACACCCGGACTCAGATAATTTTGTATACATATTATAAATTGCGCGCGGGACGCGGTCAATCATTTGCACGTGGGAAATGGCCAGTTTCCAGTTGAAATACGCCTCTGTTCGATTTAAGATAAGTTCAGAATAATCAGAAAGGCAGTGAGAAAAGCATGTCTGTAAAATACACAGCCTACGTGGGATGTTATACACGTCAGAACAAGAACGGCGGCATACAGATTTTTGATGTGGATGTTCCGGCCGGACGGCTCATCCCCCGGGAGAACGGAACCGTTTCGATTCACAACGCGTCTTACGTCGCGCTTTCGCACAGCGGCCGCTTCCTGTATTCAATCTGTGATGAAGGTGTTTCCGCATTTACCATCCTGCCGGACGGCAGCCTCGAAATGATCAACACGCTTTCGATCAATGGTATGCGCGGCTGTCACATCGCTCTGACAAGCGCCGACGAATACCTGGTTGTCTCCGGGTATCACGACGGCAAGGTGACGGTTGTGCGCATCAACGAGGACGGTGCTCTGGACTGCATCACCGACGAGGTCTATCACAGCGGCATCGGCATGACGCCGGACCGGAACCTGAGCCCGCACGTGGAGTGCTGCACATTCACGCCCGACGGCGAGTACCTCTGCGCGTGTGATTCCGGCATCGATCAGATTAAAATCTATCAGTTCAACTACGAGAACGGACGTCTGAAGCTTGTCGACATCATCCGCACGCAGCTCGACAGCGATCCGCGTCAGCTTGTATTTTCAGCGGACGGTCGGTTTGCCTATGTTGTCTGTGAAAACAAGAATCTTATCGATGTCTTCGAATATACGAAGGAAGGAAAGAAGTTCAGCTTCGAGCCGGTTCAGACAATCTTTACGGTCCGCAGCAAGAATAAAGGCAACAACGCTCCGTACGACCTTATCTTCACGAAGGACGGCAGCATGGCGCTGTGCTCAAATGCCGGCAGCAACACGGTTACGATGTACCGTGTCAACAAGGAGAAAGGTACCCTTTCGATCCTCTCGTCTCTTCCGGTCAGCGGGCGTTTCCCGAAATATCTCTGTCTTTTCCCGGACGACAGGCATCTGCTTTCGATGAATGCGGATGAGAATTCCATCACGGATTTCACTGTCCACTTTGACAAGGGCACGATCATCATGAATGGCAATCCGATTCATATCATGTCCCCCAACAATCTGGTCATGCTGAAGAGCGAATCATAAAACAGCTGAAAAATTTCTGCCGCAGTCTTGTACTGCGGCATTTTTGTTGTAAAATGGTGCGCAGTGTGTGTCAGGAGTTTTCCATCAGCTCCCAGAATAATAAGGAGGGAACCATGAGACATCTTCTTAATCCGCTGGATTTCAGTGTTGAAGAAACGAATCGTCTTCTCGACCTCGCCAGGGACATCAAGGACCATCCGGACCAGTATGCTCACAAGTGCGACGGCAAGAGGCTTGCAACTCTGTTTTACGAGCCGAGCACCAGAACAAGACTCAGCTTTGAAGCTGCCATGATGAATCTGGGCGGCACGGTTCTGGGCTTTTCTTCTGCCCAGTCAAGCTCCGCCTCGAAAGGTGAGAGCGTAGCTGATACGATCCGCGTTGTTTCCTGCTATGCCAACATTGTGGCCATGCGCCATCCAAAGGAAGGTGCTCCGGCTGTCGCGGCACAGTTTTCAAAAGTTCCGGTCATCAACGCCGGTGACGGCGGCCACCAGCATCCGACCCAGACGCTGGCCGACATGATGACGATCCGCGAACTGCGCGGAAGCCTCGAGAACTTCACGATCGGACTGTGCGGCGATCTGAAGTTCGGCCGCACCGTGCACTCTCTCATCAGTTCCCTGATCCGCTATCCGGGCGTAAAATTTGTTCTGATCTCCCCGCCGGAGCTGCGCATTCCGGACTCCATCCGCGAAGATGTGCTGAATGCCCACAACATCGAATACAAAGAGGTGGAGAAGCTGGAAGACGTCATCCCAGAGCTTGACATTCTCTACATGACCCGCGTCCAGAAAGAGCGTTTCTTCAACGAAGACGACTATCTGCGCATGAAGGACTTTTACATTCTGACGGAGAGCAAGCTTGCGCTCGCCAAAAAAGACATGTATATTCTCCATCCGTTGCCGCGCGTGAATGAAATCTCTGTCGAAGTGGACAAAGACCCGAGGGCTCAGTATTTCACCCAGGTACAGTACGCTGTCTACGTCCGCGAGGCGCTGATTCTCACGCTTCTCGGGCTCGCCTGAAAGGAGGTTCCCCCATGTTAAATGTCGACAAGCTCAACAACGGTATTGTTCTGGACCACATCAAGGCCGGAAATGCCATGAAGCTCTACAATTTTCTTCACCTCGACAAGCTCGACTGCGAGGTTGCCATCATCAAGAATGCACGCAGCCGCAAGATGGGACGCAAGGACATTCTGAAGATCGAAGGCGGCCTGGATCTTGTGAATCTGGACGTGATCGGTTTCGTGGATCCGGATATTACCGTCAACATCATAACCGACGGCAAAATCGAAAAGAAAAAGCTGACACTGCCCAGAGAGCTGCACAATGTCATCTCCTGCCGCAACCCGCGCTGTATCACGTCGATCGAGCAGGGACTCGAACAGGTCTTCGTGCTCACAGATGAAAAGAAAAAGGTATATCGCTGCAAGTACTGCGATGAAGCCTATACGTGGAATGACTGACAGCAGAAAGCATCTGCCTGCCGGCAATACAGCCTGAATCATCAAAAAAGCTTCAGCTCCGGAATTTTTGATTCCAGAGCCGAAGCTCAATTTTTTTATAGAAGAGCTGCACGATAAGCCGGGTTATGTTGCGCTCCGGGAATCTCACCCGGAGGCCGGCGATCATCTTTCTAGGCCTGCCGTTGCCGGCAGGCTCAAGCAACCTACCCGAAAGACCGCAGCGGGCCGCTGCATCGCTTTCAATCTGGTCTTGCTTCGGACGGGGTTTACACAGCCGCTTACAGTTACCTGAAGCGCGGTAGTCTCTTGCACTGCCATTCCACCCTTACCCTTCCGGCTTGCGGAAAGGCGGTTTCTTTTCTGTTGCACTGGCCTGGGAGTCACCTCCACCGGATGTTATCCGGCGTCCTGCCCTGCGAAGCCCGGACTTTCCTCACCCGCCTCCCTTGCGGAAGACGGCCGCGACCGCCTGTGCAGCTCATAGACTTGTATTTTAGCCTGACGGAAAATATTTGTCAAACGGAATGCGCAGCTGCCTGCTGCCTCCTCTGCTGTCTGACACGCATCCGGTATCTGTGAGAGAGTACACCGCTGATTTCGCTTTGAATCTGCTGAAATTTATGCTATTGTATGAACATATTGATAAAAATGTGACAGTCTTTGTCGAATCCCACGATTTTTCTGTCTCATTCCCGTTCGTACTCAAAAATATCATTTATGTGGAGGTGGATTTTCTATGAACCTGTTCGGAGGGGTCATCTCGATTCAGGGAATCACGTACCTGATGTTCGTCGTCTTCGCCATCACGGCACTGGGGCTCGCACTTGGCAGAATCCGGATCAAAGGTATTGATCTGGGAACCGCCGGTGTCTTCATCGTTGCGCTCATCTTCGGCTGCCTGTTCTACCCTTCTTTAGAGGCGCAGTTCGGCACATACACAAAAGACGCGCTGAAAATCATTGAGAATATCGGTCTGATTCTCTTCGTGACTTCCGTCGGTTTCATCGCGGGGCCGAAATTTTTCGGCAATCTGAAGAAAAACTTCAAATCCTACGTCCTCCTCGGCTTCATCATCATCGCCAGCGGCTGGGTCGTGGCCATCCTCTGCATCCTGATCGGCCGGGCGCTCGGGGAGCCGGATCCGAAGCGCCTTACTGCTATTGTGGCCGGCCTGTTCTCCGGCGCGCTCACGAGCACACCGGCATTTTCCGCGGCCAAGTCAACGGTTGCCGCGCAGTATGAGGACCTCGTGTCCGTCGGATACGGAATTGCCTATATTTACGGAGTCATCGGCGTGGTTCTCTTCGTTCAGCTCATCCCGAAACTCACGCACGCCAATATTCCGGATGAGCTTCACAAGCTCGAGGAGGTGTCCGGAGGTTCGGGGCGCAGCGTGGACAAGTCGTGCCTCATCGAGATGGACCCGTACGGAATGATGCCGTTCGGCCTTGCCGCCATTGTCGGCATTATAATCGGTATGATCCGTATACCGCTCTCCTCGAAAGGCTTCGACGGGACCACCTTCTCTCTCACGACGACGGGCGGCTGCCTGCTGTCCGCTCTCATCTTCGGACATTTCGGGCACATCGGCCGCATATCCATGATGCCCAATGACAAATCCTGCAAGACCTTCCGGGAATTCGGCCTTGTGCTGTTCCTCCTGGGAGCGGGCGTTTCCGGTGGCGCGCAGTTCGTGCAGAACTTCAAGGTCATCTATTTTATCTATGGTTTCCTGATCACAAACCTCTCGATGATCATCGGATACTTCTTCGCAACCAGAGTGCTGAAGCTGAACCTGCTGAACGCTCTCTCCGCCATCACCGGCGGCATGACAAGCACCCCGGCTCTGGGAACGCTGATCTCTGTCGCCGGCTCCGAGGAAGTGGCCTCCGCGTATGCCGCCACCTACCCTGTTGCCCTGATCGCCGTCGTACTGGCGACGCAGTTCCTGATCATACTGTTCTGACACAACTGTCTGGCGCTGCTTTTATTAAAAGTACATGACAGATAAAACATCCCCCGGCGGCCGTTTGATACAGCCGCCGGGGTTTCGCCGTTAGATGTCCAGTTTCGGGGGTTCGTCCAGGTGATCGGACACATACTTCCCGTTCTTTTTTCTCTGCCTTACGCACTCGGTGAGCAGGTATTCTATCTGACCATTTACCGAGCGGAAATCGTCTTCCGCCCATGCGGCAATTGCTGAATACAGTTCGTCGCTCAGCCGCAGGGGTACCTGCTTTTTAGCCATGTATACCTCTTCTTTCTTCCTGCCGTCCGGCAAATCCGGAAGGCTTTCGTTAAACTTTAGTACAGACTTCCGGAGTTCACAACCGGCTGCGCGTCGTGATTGCCGCATAAAACGACCAGAAGATTGGATACCATGGCCGCCTTGCGCTCCTCATCCAGATCGACGACGCCATTTTCTTTCAGGCGCTCCAGCGCCATTTCCACCATGCCGACCGCGCCGTCGACAATCATCTTGCGGGCGTCGATGACAGCTGACGCCTGCTGGCGCTGCAGCATTACGGCTGCGATCTCCGGCGCGTACGCCAGATATGTGATGCGAGCCTCGAGAATCTCCAGTCCTGCGTTCTGCACTTTGTTCTGGATCATCGAGCGGATGCGCTCGGCCACGACTGTCGTAGAACCACGGAGGCTTCCGTCGTCGGCCTGCCCGTCGCCTGTCGTGTCGATGCCCGGCGCCACATCATATGGATAAATCTTCACAATGTCGCGCACTGCCGCGTCAGCCTGCAGGGAAAGATATTCCTTGTAGTTGTCAACGTTAAATACCGCGCTCGCGGTGTCCTTTACTCTCCAGATAACAGCGACGGAAATTTCGACCGGATTTCCCAGAACATCATTGACTTTCTGCCGGGCGTTGCTGAGCGTCATAGCTTTCAGGGAAATCTTGCGCGAACCGGCCGCCTCATCCTTGTTCGTGCCCGATGTAAAAACAATCTTGCCCGCGCGGCTTCCCTCATCGACATCGCCGCTCTGTCCGAGGCGCGTCTTCGCCGCCGGATTCACCGCGGAGCAGAACGGATTTACATAGTAAAATCCTTCTCCTTTCAGCGTCCCGATATACCTGCCGAACAGCGTCAGGACCAGTGCCTCCTGCGGCTTCAGAACCTTCAGCCCCAGAAACGGAATCCATCCGATGCACATCCAGATTAATCCCGGCAGAAACACCGGAAGATACGGTGAATCCTCCGTGCCTGCCGCAATCCCGGCGGCAAATGCAGCCACCCCTGTCGCGTAAAGACCGCTCCACAGCACAAGAAACAGCATGCCGTTTTTCTTTCCGGACAAAACCTTCTCGCTCATACCTTTTCTCCCTCTCGGATCTCCAAAATGATTTCCTTTATGAATCAGATATTTATCTGATATCATATTGATATCACATCCTGAAAAGACTGTCAAGAAGAATGCAAAAAGGCATAAAAACACCGGCTGCCTCTGCTCCATCTACGGGGCAGTCAGACAGCCGGTTTTTAAAGCCTGATTCCGTTACTTGATCAGCATTGCGTCTCCGAACGAGAAGAAACGGTATTTTTCCTGAACTGCTATGCTGTAGGCGTGCAGGATGTTTTCGCGCCCGGCCAGTGCCGATACCAGCATGACCAGCGTCGATTCCGGCAGATGGAAGTTGGTGATCAGCTCATCCACTGCCTTGTAGTGATAACCCGGATAGATGAAGATCGAAGTGTCACCGGACCCTGCGTGCACGATACCGTTTTCGTCCGTCACAGTCTCAAGCGTCCGCGTGCTGGTCGTTCCTACGGCAACGATCTTTCCGCCGGCAGCACGCGCACGGTTGATGCGGTCTGCGGCGTCCTTTGTCACCTGATACCACTCGGTGTGCATGTGATGATCGAGAATATTCTCGGTCTTCACCGGTCTGAACGTTCCGAGTCCCACGTGCAGAGTGATGCGGACGATGTCGATTCCCTTTTCTTCAATTTCCTTCATAAGCTCTTCCGTGAAGTGAAGGCCCGCTGTCGGCGCAGCCGCCGAACCGTCGTGCTTTGCGTAAACGGTGTTGTACATCGACGGATCCTGCAGCTGATGCTTGATGTACGGCGGAAGCGGCATCTGGCCGAGTTCGTCAAGAATTTCCTCGAAAATTCCCTCGTACTCAAACTGCACGATGCGGTTGCCGTCATCAATGATGTCCTTGACCTCACACTTCAGCCGGCCTTCCCCGAAGTCAATCCTCGTACCAGCCTTGCATTTCTTGCCCGGGCGGACAAGGACCTCCCAGGTATCTTTCATATCCTTCTTGCGGTTGAGCAGCAGCACCTCAATCGAAGCGCCTGTGCCTTCCTTGACGCCGATCAGGCGGGCCGGAATGACACGTGTGTCATTGATCACCATTACATCGCCGGGATTCAGATAATCGATGACATCCCGGAAAATCCTGTGCTCAATGGCACCGGTCTTTTTGTCCAGCACCATCAGGCGGCTTGCGGCCCGGTCCGACAGCGGATCCTGCGCGATCAGTTCCTGCGGCAGGTCGTAGTAATAATCATGGAGATCCATCCCTTCGGAGAGGTTCGGATCTCTCTCCTGTTTTGTTTCCAGTTCAGACATTATTTTCTCAGCTCGATTCCAAGTTCTGCAAGAGCCTTGACGATTCGATCCATCGGTACGGACACTTCTTTGTCCTCAAGCGTGTGATCCTTCGCCCGGAATGTGATTGTGTAGGCAACCGACTTGTAACCTTCGGTGATCTGCGATCCTTCGTAGATATCGAAAAGTCTGTAGCTCTCGACATTCTCTCCGCCCTGCTCACGGATGACATCTTCGATCTGTGCGACGAGAATGTTCTTCGGAACTACCAGCGAGATATCTCTTGATACAGCCGGGAAGTTCGCGATTCCTGTGTAACGGCGGTCAAATGTGGCAAATTTCGTCACTTCCGGCAGATCGATGACAGCAAGATAGCATCTCTGTCCGATGCGGTAGCTTTCTGCCACCAGCGGATGCAGTTCGCCCAGATATCCCATCTTCTCGCCGTGATAGTACACAGCTGCCTGTCTGCCCGGGTGCAGGAACGGAATACCCGCCTCCGGGTCATAGCTGATCCGGTCTCTTAAGCCCGTCTCCTGGAAGAACTCCTCGATAACGCCCTTCATGTCATAGAAGTCACCCTGTCCGTAGAAGCCCAGCGTGAATTCAATCCGCTCGTCCGGCAGCTTCTCGGATGTCGTCGGGTCATCCTTGTCCGGGATATAGACCTTGGCAAGCTCGAAAAGCTTTACGTTCTCATTGCGCCGGTTGAAATTGATAGAGAGACTGTTCAGCAGTCCGTTGACCGGAAGCGTTCTCATAATGGAGAAATCCTCACCCAGCGGGTTGGAAATCTTCACGCATGTGCGAAGCGGCGAGTCTGCCGGGATGCGAAGCTTGTCAAACACCTTCGGGCTCTCAAACGAGTAAGTCATTGCCTGAGAGAATCCGCAGAACTCAGCGGTCTCAAGCGCCTTGTCCTGAACTCTCTGCTTGAAGGAGATGCCGCCCATCGTCGTGGCGCCCTTCGGAAGCGTGGTCGGAATCTTCTGGTAGCCGTAGAATCTGGCGACTTCCTCCGCCATGTCTGCCATGCCCTTGAGGTCCTGACGGAACGTCGGAATTGTCAGCATATTTGTGGCCTTGTCGTATTGCACTTCGATGCGGCGGAAATATCCGAGCATCGTCTCCGGATCAATATCGGTGCCAAGAAGTGCGTTGTACTTGTCCGGCTCAAACGGAATCTGTACCTTTTCTTTGTGTACCGGATAGACATCCACTTTTCCGCCGACCACATCGCCCGCGTCGAGCTCTTCGATGAGCTGGCAGGCACGGTTTATCGCCTCTTCGGCCAGTTCCGGATCCAGTCCCTTTTCAAACATACCGGAAGCATCCGTGCGCAGTCCCAGTCTCTTGGACGTCTTGCGGATGTTGGTGCCGTCAAAGGTCGCCGCCTCAAACAGCATCGTCTTCACATCGTCAGTGATCATGGAGTTCTGCCCGCCCATGATGCCTGCCAGGCCGATTTCCTTCTCGCCGTCGCAGATCATCAGGCAGTCGTGATCCAGAATGTGTTCCTTGCCGTCAAGCGTTGCGAACTTGTCACCGTCAGTAGCTCTGCGGACGATGATCTTGTGACCCGCAATGGTGTCGTAATCGTACGCATGCATCGGCTGGCCGTACTCTTCCATCACGTAGTTTGTGATATCGACAATGTTGTTGATCGGGCGGATTCCGCAGGTCATCAGACGGTGCTGCATCCACAGCGGTGACGGCGCGAGACGGATATTGGTCACGACGCGGCCGATGTAGCGGGAGCACAGATCGGATGCCTTGATCTCAACCTGAATAAAATCTGCCGCATTCTGATCATTTCCGGTCGGCTTTACAACCGGCGGAACAAACTTCGTGTCAAATGTTGCGGCTGCCTCGCGCGCAACACCAAGAATGCTGTAGCAGTCCACGCGGTTGTTCGTGATCTCATACTCGAATACCGCATCATTCAGTCCCAGAAGTGCCGGAACATCCTCGCCGACCTTTGTGTCTGCCGGGAAAATGTAAATGCCGTTTTCCGGTGCATCCGGATAGAACTCGCGGTTTGATCCCATCTCTTCGATGGAGCACATCATACCGTCCGACTTCACGCCTCGAAGTTCACCGCTCTCAATGCGGATACCGTCTTCGGGCATCGGACCGCCGTCATGACCGCCGGCCACCTTGCCGCCAGGCAGGCAGACCGGAACCTTAACGCCGCTCATGCCGACCGTGATGTTCGGAGCCCCGGTCACAATCTGCGCTGTGTGATCGCCCACATTGACCTGGCACACAACCAGATGATCCGCATGCGGATGCTTTTCAACCGAAAGAATCTCGCCAACGACAATTCTTTCAAGATTCTTATTGAGTACTGTATATCCTTCCACTTTTGTGCCGGACATTGTCATGGCGTCGCGGAACTCGTGTTCCTGCACATCCTTGATGCCCGGGACTAATGCCTTAATCCAGTTCAGTGAAGTAACCATTTCCGTTTCCTCTCTTTATTCCGTAACTTTTCCGTTAATTCCGATACGTTCACACTGCTCAGAACTGATCCAGGAAACGGATGTCATTCTCATACAGAAGACGCATATCGTCGATCTCGTCCTTCAGGAGAGCGATTCTCTCAAGGCCGATGCCGAACGCGAAACCGGAATATACATTCGGATCAATGCCGCTCATCTCCAGAACATGCGGATGAATCATGCCGCATCCCAGAATCTCGATCCAGCCTTCACCCTTGCACATGCGGCAGCCCTTGCCGTGGCACTTGAAGCAGGTCACGTCGCACTCTGCAGACGGCTCGGTAAACGGGAAATGGTGCGGGCGGAACTTAACCTTCGTATCCGGCCCGAAGAGCTGCTTTGCGAACTCCGCCAGCGTCCCCTTCAGATCGGCAAATGTGATGCCCTTGTCGATGACCATGCCCTCGATCTGATGGAAGCACGGGCTGTGGGTCGCATCCACTTCATCGGCACGGTATACACGTCCCGGCGCGATCATGCGGATCGGAAGCTTTCCTCTCTCCATCTGACGCACCTGAACCGGAGAGGTCTGAGTGCGCAGCAGAATCTTGTCATTGATGTAAAATGTATCCTGCTCGTCCTTGGCCGGATGATTCGCCGGGATATTCAGCGCCTCAAAGTTGTAGTAATCGTATTCAACCTCCGGGCCGTCAACCACTTCGTAGCCCATGCCGACAAAGATTCTCTTGACTTCGTCCAGAGCCAGAGTATTCGGATGACTGTGTCCCAGTTTCCCCGATCTGGCCGGAAGCGTCACATCGATCGTCTCCGCCTTCATCTTCGCGTCAAGCGCTCTGGCAGCGAGCTTCTTTCTCGCCTCTTCCAGGGCCGCCTCAATCTGGGCGCGGGTTTCATTGACCATCTTACCGACAGCCGGACGATCCTGCGGCGCGACATCGCGCATGCTCTTCAGAACACCGGTGAGCTCGCCCTTCTTTCCGAGAATCGTGACTCGGATCTGATTCAGACCTTCCAGATCCTGAACCTGTCCGATCTGTCCGGCGGCTTTTTCCCGGATCTCCTCAAGCTTTTCTTTCATCATGACCGTGATCCTCCCATATACAGCTTGTCACCTATTTTACCTTTATCCTCTTTTGAAAACAACTCTAACCTTAATTTGTCAGCTTCAGATAGGAGTCCTTGAGCTCTTCCAGAAACTCTCCCATCCGGCTGTAATATTCTTCCGGCTTTCCCGGGTCCTTCTCGGACTCGATCTGCTCCAGAAGCCGCCACTGCGCAGTAAAGCGGGCATTGTCCCTCGTCGAAGAAATGGCTTTTTTCGCGCGCACATCTTCCGGATCTTCCGCCTTTGCACTCACATAGGCGCTTCCTCTTGCCAGGATCTTTGCCTGCAGAGCGGCCATGCTGCTTGCCGGTTCTTCGTTCAGTTCAAAAGCCTTCGCAAAACACTCAGCTGCCCGGTCAAACAGGAAACAGCGCGTGTAAACGATCCCGAGATTATGCCACACCCGGCCGTAAAACCTGTCCGAAAGCGAGGCATCTCTCGGACCGGCGATGATCTTGTTCAGGTTCTCCATCGCAGAGTTCAGGCAGTCGTTGACGATCAGATTTTCAGCCACCATATTCATACGCTGGTACGGCCTTGCCGCCTTCAGGGAATCAAACTGCACAGACAGGCGGGAGATCTCGTCCTCTGTGTAAAGCCCGCATTCTTTGAGTATGGAGGAAAGACTCTTTGAGAGCGGTTCTTCTTTTTGAATCTGCGAGGCAAGATTTGCCGCAAGGCGGCCGCTGCCGGTGCTTTTTAAAAACTGAAGCAGACCGGCGTTGATAAAGTCTCTTTCGATCAGATACATACTATGGTAAATGTAGTATCCCAGCTCCTCAACCGACCACACACAGCGCTGCGATTTTCCGACCGGAAGCGGGTGTCTGGCCGGTGTGCCGGCCGGCATCAGCCAGGCTCCCTTTGGGATTACTGCGGAAAAAGGCTTTGCTGCCGCTTTCTGATCCTGACTTTCACCGGGAGCTTCCTTTTTCTCGTCAAGCTCAACGGTTTCCTCTGCGGACCGTTCAGTCGAAGCATAAAACGCCCCGAATCCGTCATCTTCCAGCTTCAGCTCTGCTTTGTCCGTGCCAGGGAAATGAACCGTCAGCTTCAGCCTGACGCTGCGGTCATCTCTTGCCGGGAAACCGGTAAGGGACAGCTGTACGGTCTGCGGTTCCTTTTCCCGGTCGCGCACCAGCACCGTGACGCTGTTCAGACCTTCTTCCATAAAATAACAGGTCCGGTCCGCCTTCAGATAACTCTCTCCCTGCCGGACAAGTGTCAGCTCCCGGCCTCTTCCGCCCTGCATCAGAATCACGGAAATGCCGGCTGTGATGCGGTTCTGCATGGCAGGAATACTGCGGCCGAACAGTTTCAGTGTGCCGTCGTCGGCTGCCAGCAGGCATGCACCCTTCACGTACAGATTCTGCCCTGCGAAAACGCGCCGTCCCGTGCACAGTTTCTTGAGAAGCCCCTCCGGGAACTGATCCGTGTCAAAATAGCAGCCGGTCAGATAGATGGCCGCACAGTTCTGACCCTTCAGCGATTCGTTGAAAAAATCCGAAAGATCACTTTCCTGGTCCGCAAGCGCCTCACGCCCGAGCACCCCGGGTCCGAAAAGCTGCAGACTGCCGGCAAGCGGCGTAACCGTTGTGTACACATTTTTTCCGCTGCGGTATTCCTTCAGAAAATACGAGAAAATCCCCGTCTCTCCGTAGTCAAACACCATGCTCCCCGGATCACGCAGGGCCGGCGGCATTCCGTAGACATACCCGGCAAATGCCTCCTCGCGGCTGAACACAGATGTCTTCATCGCGGCAATTCCGCATTTCTCAAGAGCTGCAGTCACCGCGGCTGCATTTTCTTTTGAAAACTCATGCAGGCAGACGCCGATGCCGGCCGGCGACCCGGCTGTCTTCTTCTCCTTCAGGGCAGACAGCAGGCCGCGGAAAATCTTCTCAAGCTGTTCCGGATCCGTGCATGTGCCGTTTTTGAAAATCCGGGAGAGCGGCGCGCCATTCGGGAACAAATACGAACCCTTTCCGGTCGTAATGTTCTCCACCGCCCTGGCGTTGGCCTTGTCAGCCCCCGGAATAAAGCAGATCTGCGAGAAGCGTTCTCCCAAATCAATTCCGACATAATAATCACCCGGCTGCATCCTCTTCTCCTTTCTCCGGAAGGACCGTGAACAGTTCCCGGACGCAGTAGTCATCCGTCAGAATCTGACGCAGTCTGGATTTCATCTTCCCGGTGTCGTGGCCCTTCCACGCCGCAAATGCCCCGGCAAGCATTCCGAAGCGGCCCGCTTCCTCCGGTATTTCTTTCGCGGCAAGCTGCACCGGTGTCTCCCTGAGAGTACCGTCCGGGAAGGTCTCACTGAAAGTCCCGGTGATACTTTCTCCCGGGAAAAGTACAAATGCGGCCGTGCAGATCCCGCAGATCTGCTCTTTTACGCGCATGGTCCGAGGCTTTCCGGCATTGCCCAGAATGTCCGTGACCTGATATGTAAGCGAAACGTCGCTGCCCGGTTCGGCCCGGTACGTGACTACAGTCTTGTCCATCACATCCGGCGGAAGACTCAGCGTACCGGCAAGCGTATCAAAAAACGCAAAGCTGCGTTTCGCCCGGACCATCTCGTCCAGAATTTCCTGATCAAGCGCCAGGTCCTCTTCATCAAGCCCGCGGAAATGTTCCTCGCCGTCATGCTTTAAAAGCGCCAGCCGGATGAGGTCCGGCGTTCTGCCGTTTCTGCGGCGTATGCGGTCTCTGGCCGCCGTGAAGAATACAGGCTCACATTTCTCTCCAAGAACAAAGCTGTCATACGCCTGCGCGTTCAGGAATGCTCTTGTCACCGCCGTATCAGAGCTGTGGCGCAGATACGCAGTGAAAACCTCCCCCAGGTGCGGCTGACGGCTGTGCGTCACGAGCATCTGGGAGATCAGTCTCTCTTCCAGATCAGGCGCTTCGACGCCGTTCTCCCGGCACGCAGCAAAAATATCGTACAGCTGTTTTGAAGACCCTTCTGCGCACCTCTGCAGGCAGCGAAGCGATCTCTCGTCATAACACCCTCCGGCAAATGCATACGCGCACAGTTGTGTCGTGAGCTCGTCATCTTCTCCATTTTTCATGGCGATAAATCCCGTCGCAAGCGCGAGCACCGTCCCCGGATCCATTCCGTCCACCCCGTAGTCTTCCGCCGTCGCGGCCGCTTCCTGAAAATACCCGTGCTGCGAGAACAGGCGGATCACGCGGTGAGCTGTGTCAGCTGTAAGCTCCATGTGATCATCCGGAAGATCCGGTATTTTGCCGTATTTGTCAAAGTAGGCAGTCCTCCAGGAAAAGATCAGTGCCTTTTCCCAGTCCGAGATCAGGGGTGAGCCCATGAGCGAACCGGAAAATGACGCGATGGTGTCCTGGGAAGCTTCTTCATGACTGTGCTGCGAGAAGAAGCAGATCTGATACAGCGGATCCGGAAGACACATCAGCTGATCGCTCTCGGCGATGTGAACATCCGGGAAAACCGCCTCCATTTCATAATTTACCGTTCCGATCTTGCGGTTCCCGTCCGCGTCCTCGAAGACAAATGCCGTGTGATCTGTGATGACCGGCAGAAAAGCCTCTCCGCCAGAAAGCCCGATCCGCACTTCCGATTTCAGTTCTCTGGTGAGCAGAACGATGGAATCTGCCTTCGGGTCGGAAGTGCTCACCCTGTACGAGCTGACCGCCCGGAATGCCTGCGGTGCGAGCGCCGGGTCCGGCGTGCCGTGTTCATACAGATACCGGCAGCAGACGGCCAGGTCGGTCGAAAGGCTGCCGGACGCAAGCGCGTCCGATGTAAATTTCAGAATGGCCGGGCGGTACTCCTCGCGGATCGATTCCGTGCCATGGCGGATTACATACGAGTAGATCCTCGCCGTCGTCCCGGCATCAAGCCCTTCGCATCCGAATTTGAAATACAGCAGAACGCTCTTTGGGAGACGGATGTCACGTCCCGGATCCAGGCTCATGGCATAGTACTCATAGAGCCGCGTGATGTTCAGGCCGCGCAGAACGGCCTTTTCGTAGTACGGAAACCAGCTCCTGCCGCGCCGGCCTTCCCGGATCAGCAGCCGCACCAGCCCCGTCAGTATCCGGTCATCGTCGATCACCTTGTTCAGCGCGACAAGAAGCCTTTCATCCGCTGCGTCGCCCGATGAACCGCGGGACGCAAGATCGACCGCCTGCAGGGCAAGCGGCTCTGAAATGACAGAGTAGCGGCAGCCGAACAAGATCACCTGCCTCTCGAAAGTATTTAAAACCCGCAGAAGCAGCGGATCCTGATTCAGAATCTGCAGTGCTTCCAGATACAGCACAGGACTGCTGCATCCTCTTGTGTAGGCATCCTTCATGCGCGTGAGCCAGAGACTGCTGTTCTTCTCCGACGACTTGTCGAGCTGACAGATCATCCAGAGCATCTGCCAGGCATTCAGCCCCTTGTCGAAGCTGTCCTGAAGTGTCCGCTTTACCTCGTCATCAAATTCCTTCCGGCTGTAGATTGCCGACAGAACATACAGAGAACAGTAATACAGAAGAGACCGGTTCTTGTATTCCCGCTCGATGCGCGGCTGCAGAATCTGCATCATTTTCCCGGCTTCTTCTGTCTGTCCGTTCCTGGCGTACAGAAGCGCCCGGCACAGGCTTGCATTCAGATCTTCCGGATCACTTGCCAGGCGCTGGCTTACAAGCTGCGTGCTGGTCTTCTTCCATTCCTCTTCGCTCTGCTTGCCCGTCCGGAACATCAGATACTCTTCCGTCAGCCTGAGCGAAAGGAGTCGTTTTTCAGCGTGCTCTTTTCTCTCCTCGCTGTCCGTGAGACTCACGCCGCTGCGGCGGGCCGTCAGGGTCAGGTCCTGCGCTCTGCCGCCTGAAACAACTCTCACCCGCCCGTAATTGATCCCGGCGTGCAGTTTTTCCGCCTTGATAACGAGATCTGTCGACCATTTCCCGTTTTCAAAAGCGCCCGTGTCAAGTTCCCCGGCATCACAGGACAGAAATGCATCGTCAGTCAGAATGCGGATTTTTGCATATCCCGGTCCGCTGGCAGACAGGTTCAGACGCACATGCGTGTCGGCCGTGCATGTGACCTTTTCTTCCGAGAGAGCCGCATGTATTTTTACCGGCTGTTTGGCGGACATGGCCGTCAGAAATTCTTCCACAGCCTGACGCTTGTCTGCCTGGCGCACCAGCGCTTTGTGCAGCAGATCCTCGCGCGAACCAGGCTGCGTGAGCGCCTCGAAGTCTTCACTTTCAAAGACAGAAGCCGCCGCTGCGGGGTCTTTTTCTGCTAGTAAAGCAAAATCGCGGATATTCTGTATTCTTTTTCCTTCAGCTTCCGGGTACGGACGCACAAACGTGAACAGGCAGGGAATGACGAATTCGCCGGCGCTGGTTTCGCATGCAATCTGGCACTCGATACCGCCGTCCTCCGTCTCGCCCCGGCTGTTCACCTCAAAACCGATTGTCACGATATTCCCGCTGCGGACTGCGTCGGTGAGCTTCACGCGCAGATCCGAAGAAGAGGCCTTTACCTCGAGCGGTCCGTCCGCCTCGATGGAAAATGCAAACCGGTTCCTTCGCCCAATCCGCACCTCCTCACAGAGACTGTCCGGAATCTTCACGATTTTCGGGGGCCGCAGGTTGAAATCGCCCTGCGACAGGCGTCTGATACTGTTCATTTAAGCGTCATCTCCGTGCTTCAGATTATTCAGGAATTCGCCGACTGCCTTTTCTCTGCCCTCGGCGGTCGGTCTGTAAAAAGCTGTCCCCGCAAGAGCGTCGGGCAGATACTGCTGCTTCACGTAATGGTGCGGGAAATCATGGGCGTACTTGTATCCGGCGCCGTGTCCGAGTTTTCCTGCCCCCGGATAGTGCGAATCCCGCAGATGTTCCGGTACAGCAGGTGACGGATCTGCCGTGACAGCATCCAGGGCGTCATCAATCGCAATGGTGCAGGCATTGCTCTTCGGCGCGCTCGCGATGTAAATCGCGGCTTCGCTTAAAATCAGTTTGCCTTCCGGCATTCCGATCCGCTCCACTGCCTGTGCGGCCGCCACCGCGACAACGAGTGCCTGCGGATCCGCATTTCCGACATCTTCGCTCGCACAGATCATCATGCGCCGGGCAATGAACTTCGGGTCCTCGCCCGCATACAGCATCCTGGCGAGCCAGTACACTGCTGCATCCGGATCCGAACCGCGCATGCTTTTGATAAATGCTGAAATTGTGTCATAGTGGCCGTCACCGGATTTGTCATAGCGGACAGCGCGCTTCTGAATGCACTCCTGCGCCACATTCAGATCGATCACGATCCGCCCGTTCTGCGAAACCGCAGTCGTGAGCGCGCCCAGCTCGAGCGCGTTGAGCGCACTGCGGGCATCGCCTCCGCAGGCGTCCGCGAGAAAATCGCAGGCGTCGTCTGTGAGAACAACATTCATACTGCCGAGTCCGCGCTTTGAATCCTTTACCGCGCGGCCAAGCAGGACTTTGATGTCCTCCGGCTTCAGAGGCCTCAGCTCAAAGACCGTTGAGCGCGAAATCAGGGCGCTGTTGACTTCAAAGTACGGATTTTCCGTCGTGGCACCGATGAGCACGATTGTGCCGTCCTCCACAAACGGAAGCAGAAAATCCTGCTGTCCCTTGTTAAAACGGTGAATCTCATCAATGAACAGGATCGTCTTCTTCCCGTACATGCCGAGGCTGTCTTTTGCCCGGTTTACCGCCTCTTCCATGTCCTTCTTGCCGGCTGTCGTCGCGTTGATCTTCTCAAATCCCGCGCTCGTCGTGCCTGCGATCACCCGGGCCAGCGTCGTCTTGCCGGTCCCCGGAGGGCCGTAAAAAATCACAGAACGCAGCCTGTCTGCCTGAATCATTCTTGTGAGCATCCTGCCCGGTCCCAGAATGTGTTCCTGCCCGACGACCTCCGAGAGCGTCTGCGGCCGCATTCTGGCCGCCAGAGGTGCTTCCTTTTCCTGTGTATCTTCCCGCATCAGATCAAACAGATCCATGAGACTCCTCACTTCTGAATCCAGATTTTCACGGCCGCCCCGGGACTTGTGGCATTTCCTCTGCGATCAAAAATCAGCAGCTGACCGTCACTTCCCGCTGCGTATGTTTTCCCGCGGAAAACGATAACCTGATCCGCGTTGCCGGCCCCGGAAAGCTGTGTCTGTTCACCGGAAAGTGATATCAGATACACCCCGGAATCTGTCATAACCGCAGCGCCGTCAAATCCCGTCACGTAAGACATCGCCCCCGTCAGACTGTCTGAAAGCACCTGCAGTTTCCGGCCGGACAACATACAGATCTCACCCTGCTCATCCGTAAACAGCAGCTTTTTCTTATCCGCTATCCATACATACGCCGAATCAGCGCGGGTATCTGCCGCCTGTACCAGAACGCCGTTATCCTCTGTAAAGATTCCGCTGGTGCCGGCCGCATATACCGCTGTGTCTCCCTTCATAAAAAATGTGAGCGACTGCGTGGAATCCCAGATTTTTTCAGTAGTCCGGCCATCAGAAATATAATATGTGCCGTCAGACCGGTAGATATATGAGCTTCCGCTTCTTAAAACTGTTCCGCCGGCCTGTGTGTACACACCTGTTTTACCAGGATCCGGAACCTGAAGATCCGAGGCTCTTTCTGCAATTTCCGTGGTACTGATCGCACCCCGGCTGTCAGATGAAAACTTATACAGTACACCGTCCCGGATGTACACAGCACTTCCGTCTTCCGGCGTCCCGTGAAACTGTGTGACATTGATATCCACGCGCACGCTTCCGCCCGATGCGCGGGCAAAATAAGCCGTAGCACCGCTGCCCGAATACGCCCAGTTTTCTTCCGAAGACGGATTCAGCAGATAAAAGCAGGCTCCGTCATCCGCAATCCCGGCCAGCTCCACATCGACATCTTCTGTCGCCAGCTTCTCGTATCCGTCCGGATTGCCGCTCTTCCACCGGCAGATGACATTCCGGCCGCCGGTGTAAAACACAGCCGCAAAATACCGGCCGTTTTCTGACACCGCAGAAACTTTAAGTGTCTCTCCGGCCATATCGCCCGGAAGCGCCGAAAAGTACGCTTTCCCGGAATCGCTCCAGAAAGTGGTCCGCCCGTCGGACACATCCTTCAGGCTGTCACTTTCCACCTGACTTGTGGTGCCATCTGCGTACACCCACAGATGGGTGTGCGTATAGGTCCATATTCCTCTTCCCGCAGATACGCAAATCAGCAGCAGCAGACAAACTGCCGCTGCTGTGAGAATCTGTTTCCGGAAGCGCCTGCCGAATTTCCCGAGAACATACAGAAAGTCCTGTATCTTCTCATATAGAAAATCCAGCGCCGCATTCAGGGCACGCAGCGTTTTGGAAGCGGCCGGCTTCTTTTTCGTGCGCCTGCCATTTCTGCCGCGTCTCCTGTTATTTTTCTTATTAAGGCTGTCCTGACTCCGCTCATATGCCGCGCGGCGCTTTTCATACGCCTCCTGGTTGACCAGGATTTTCGGCTTTTCACAGTACGGGCAGGAATCGCCCTCATATTCGCGCCCGCATTTGGGACAGATTTTTGCCATTTTTCAGCCTTTGCTTCTTCAAAGAAAGCTCCCGGGAAAAGTCCCCCGGGAGCCGCGCAAATGCATCTTCAGAATGCAAGTTTCTCTGCGAAGTACGCTCTCAGATCATCGATCTTCACGCGCTCCTGCGCCATTGTGTCGCGGTCGCGCACCGTAACAGCACCGTCTGTTTCCGAATCGAAGTCGTAGGTGACGCACCACGGCGTTCCGATCTCATCCTGTCTTCTGTAGCGCTTGCCGATGTTGCCGCGGTCGTCATAATCGCAGACAAAGTCCTTCGACAGCATGTCGCGGATCGGCTCCGCCTTGTCGCCAAGCTTCTTGGAGAGCGGAAGCACGGCCACCTTGACCGGTGCAAGAGCCGGATGGAAATGCAGAACGGTGCGCTTGTCGCCGCCCTCGAGCTCTTCTTCATCATAAGCAGAACACAGGAATGCGAGTGTCACGCGGTCCGCGCCCAGTGACGGCTCGATGACATACGGAATGTATTTTTCCTTGGTCTCATCGTCAAAATAGGAAAGATCCTGGCCGGAAACTTCCTGATGACGGGTCAGATCGTAATCCGTGCGGTCTGCGATGCCCCACAGCTCGCCCCATCCGAACGGGAACAGGAACTCAAGATCGGTCGTGGCCTTTGAGTAGAAGGACAGCTCTTCCTTCTCATGATCTCTTGCTCTCATCTCTTCCGGCTTGATACCCAGATCCTGCAGCCACTTGATGCAGAACTGTTTCCAGTATGCGAACCACTCCAGATCTGTGTCCGGCTTGCAGAAGAACTCAAGCTCCATCTGCTCAAACTCTCTGGTGCGGAACGTGAAGTTGCCCGGCGTAATCTCGTTTCTGAAGGACTTGCCGATCTGGCCGATGCCGAACGGAACCTTCTTGCGGCTCGTGCGCTGAACATTCTTGAAGTTTACAAAAATCCCCTGTGCAGTCTCCGGGCGGAGATATACGGTATTCTTCGCATCTTCCGTGACGCCCTGGAAGGTCTTGAACATCAGGTTGAACTGACGGATCTCCGTGAAGTTGTGCTTTCCGCACTTCGGGCAGCAAATATTGTGCTCTTCCACGAAGTCTTCCATCTGCTTGTTGGACCAGCCGTCAACCGAACCGCCGAGATCAAAATCATTGTCAGCCGCCCAGTCCTCAATCAGCTTGTCCGCTCTGTATCTCTCATGGCATTCCTTGCAGTCCATCAGCGGATCCGAGAAGCTCGACAGATGTCCGCTGGCGATCCAGGTCTGCGGATTCATCAGAATTGCGCAGTCAACGCCTACATTGTAGCGGCTCTCCTGAATGAACTTCTTCCACCAGGCTTTCTTTACATTGTTCTTGAGCTCAACACCTAAGTTCCCGTAATCCCATGTGTTGGCCAGCCCGCCGTAGATCTCGGAACCCGGATATACAAAGCCTCTTGCCTTGGCAAGCGCAACAATCTTGTCCATTGTCTTTTCCATACCAAACTCCTCCCGGCGCCCGTAGCTTCTTACCGGCAGCCGTTCTTTATTTTACTCTATCTGATTTACTTTCACAAGCCGCAAGGGCTTTCACGCCGCGTCTTACGTGTCTTCCAGCATCTTTTCCGAGCGCATCGGCCACTCAAACGTCCTGTCACACATCTTCCGGCAGATCGTCCCGAGACGCTTCTGCACATCCTCCCGAACCGTGAAGGAAAACACTTTTGAAAGCGGCGTCGTCTCGATGAACCGGATCGTATACTGCAGAATATTCTGAAGATCCGGCGCATCTCCTTCAAGCGCTCCCGTGAAGGCTGAAAGATCCGGCAGCTCGCCGGCTGCCATGACAGCCCTGATTTCATACACATACCGGATCAGCTTGTCGGGCATCTGCCTCTTCTCAAGAGCTGCCAGCCCTGCGTAAAGAAGATTGATATTGTCGGACGCGTCGAGCCCTTCTTTTCCGTAGTAATCGGCAATCTCCGCAAAGTAGCAGGCATAGAGCACAGCATCAAGATCCGCGCTCACCCCTCTGAAATACCGCCGGATGTCCGCACTCTTCACGCGGAACGAAGTGCGGCCTTCGTACAGCTCAAACGTCCCGAAGACAAATGGCTGCGTCACGCCCATCAGCGGACTGTTCATCTTCCGGGCCCCACGCGCAAATGCCGATACCTTTCCAAGTTCCCGTGTCAGAAGGACCACCCGGCTGTCATACTCGCCCATCTCCGTATTCTTAAGGACAAAGCCGGTCGCGCTCACAACGCCTGCCATCAGTCATCCCTCTTCCGGTCGTACCCCAGAGATTTTAAAATAGCCGGATTATCCTTCCAGTCGCGGCGCACTTTCACCCAGAGCTTCAGGTTGATATGGCGGTCAAGCTGCTTCTCCATCTCCTCGCGGGCCTGCGTCCCGATGCGCCGCAGCATCTGCCCGCCGCGGCCGATAATAATACCCTTGTGGGATTCCCGCTCACACAGAATCGTGGCCTCGATGTCCGTCACCTTCCCGTTTCGCCCGTCTCTCTCGTGCATCTTCTCGATCGAAACAGCGATTCCGTGCGGAACCTCCTGTGAAAGAAGCCGCAGAGCCTTTTCGCGGATGATCTCCGCGGCGATCTGCCGCTCCGGCTGATCCGTCACCGTGTCTTCCGGGAAAAACAGCTCCCCCTCCGGCAGAAGCCGGAAGATCTCATCCCTGAGATCCTCACAGCCCACGCCCGTCCTGGCACTCACCGCCAGACACGCGTCAAACTCCGTCAGGCGCCGGTATTTCTCCAGGACCGGGGCAATCATCTCTTTTTTTACCTTGTCCGTCTTGTTGATGACAAGGATTTTCTTTGCCGCAACGCCTGAGAGTTCCCTGCCGATCAGCTCCTCTTCGTTCCCGGGGCTGGTGCCAGGCTCCGTCACCCAGATGACGATATCAATGTCCTTGAGGCTCTTTGCCACGGCTTCTTCCATGTACTCGCCGAGACGGCTCTCCGCTTTGTGAAGCCCCGGCGTGTCCGTGAACACAATCTGCCCCCGGCTGTCCGTGTACACCGTCCGGATGCGGTTGCGCGTCGTCTGCGCCTTGCGGGATGTGATGGCAATCTTCTGCCCGATCAGCCGGTTCATCAGCGTGGATTTTCCCGCATTCGGGCGGCCGATCAGCGTGACAAATCCCGATTTGACCGGCTTTGCCGGGCCGGCACCCGCAATGCCGCTTTGCGCGAGCATTTCATCAAGATTCATCTGACTCTCCTTTCAGTCCCACTGTCTGCGGTTTATTTGTTATCCTTTTCATCATTTCCGCTGTCTCCTTCGGAAAGAAACGGAACAATTCTGTCAAACATGTCTGCGTGTTTTCTGATCTGATCCTGATTTCCGATCACAACCAGATGCCCCGCATCTACTGTACTTCTGACAATCGGCGCCAGAGCGCGGATTGCGTTCTGATCGGCCGTCATGACTTCGCGGCGGTCTCTTCTGATTTCATCGTCACTCACGCGGCTCATGTATGCCGAGAACGAATAGCTCGTCATATTCGAGGCCGGCATCGGCGTGTCCATCGCACCGATGGTTCCGATGATGTACTTGAGCATATCGCGGTCCGAAACTGTGAAATGCTCGACAAAATCGGCCGCCTTCTGGTAAACCTCGTCAGTCTGCTTCATGTGCGGATCGCGGTAGGACACCAGAACCCCCTCGCCGTTCTTGCGGAAATTGCTCATGCAGCCGTAGGCGCCGCCCTTCACCCGGATATTCTGCCACAGATATTCATAGCTGAAGATGATGCGCAGAACCTGCAGTGCTCCAGTGTAGCGTGCTGATCCGGAAAGGAAATTGCCGCTTCTTGCGACATAGTTGACCTGCGACGACGTGGTGAACGCTGTTCTTTCCGTCACCGGTGTGAAGTGCCGCTCCTCGCGCTGTTTATTGCCCGCCGGAAGACGCCCTGCGAGCGCTTCACACGCCGGCTCAAACGCCTTGTACCCTTCACCATCCGCGCCCAGCGATATGATCAGATTTTCTTTCGTGAAGATCAGACTGACCAAAGTCTGCAGCTTCTTGATCAGGTCATCCTTCTTCTCGTCAAAATGATCCGCCAGTGCCTTGACCGTCTGATAGAAGCGGTATCCCTGGAACTGATCGGAACGGTATGCGTCCTCCGAGTACTGCGCCGATGCACTCATGGAAGCGTACAAATGGCCGGACGACGTCATGCCCGTCTCCATCCGGGTCACCGTCTGCTGCAGAAGATCTGAAAGTCTTCTGGTATCCGTGAATTTCGTGCGCAGCATTTCTTCTTCCATCATGCGGAGCAGGAAATCCAGCTTTCCATAAAGCGCCTTGCCGCGCACCTCATACATCAGCTCCGACTTTCCGTCTTCCAGCGCATTGCGGTACACAACCGGCTCGGTCGTAAGACCGCCCAGATTGGTGTTGATCTCATTTGACAGGTCCGTGTAGCTGTAATTCTCCGTATCCATCAGCCCCTGCACCGTGGAAAGTACGCCGACATACGGAAGCAGGTCATCGGGAACATTTTTCATGGAGAAGGCAAGGGTCACATAGCCGATGCCGTTGGTCGGGATGTCCGTGTGCACCAGCGTCCGCCCGGCGATTTCTTTCCGTATGCGGACCGGGAGAACCGGCTCCGGGTTGATATCTGAAAGCCGCAGCATCGGAACCTTCGCCAGATCTTCCTGTGACGACGGCTCGCTCTGATACTGCTTGAGCTGTTTCGTGTCTTCCACGATTTTTTCAAGCTGCTCATCGCTCAGGCCGCCGCGGATGGCTGCCAGGCGGTCCTGTTCTTCCTTTTCCTGACGGCGCGCCTCGTCCGCATCCGGCACAAGCGTCACATCAACGCACGTCGGATTGCCGGAAAGCCACCTGCCGATCACATCGGCAAAGTAATGCGTGGAAACAGCCTGCTCGAGCTCCTTGTACACATCCCCGAGCTCAATCCGCACAAACGGCTTCGTCTCATCATAGAGCCACGTATCCATCATCGACAGGAAATACATGAGCCCCTTCGGGAAATGTCCGAAATCAGCCTCTCTGTAGCGGAATTCCTGCGACTGCAGGCCGGCCGTGAGCATCTTCGGATCAGGCCCGGATGTCTTCATTTCCGCGAGCGTATCCGCGATGATCTGATCAAACTGTGCCTTCTGTGACTCGTCGGCTCCCCTTGCGATAATTGAGTACGTCGGCTGCAGCAGCGACGTCTCCCAGGACGAGTCGATGTCCGTCCCGATGCCGGCATCAAGCAGCCGCTGCTTGAGCACCGCGCCCGGCGCCTGCACAAGTGCATAGTCAATCGCATCCATCGCAACGAGAAGCTTCGGGGCAAGGCTCGTTCCGACTGCCCAGCTCTTTGAGAGATAGGTTCCGCCCTCCGACGGCGTGCCTTCAGCGACCGGATACACACCCCGCACTTCTCTTGGGGCCTCAAACGCCGGCTGCATCGTGATCTGCGGATGCGCGCCGTCTCCGCCATCAAACCTGCTCAGATACTCACGGTCCAGATAGTCCAGCTGCTCCTGCACATCCATGTCGCCGTACAGGTAAATGTAGCTGTTGGCCGGATCGTAATACGCCTTGTGGTACGCCAGAAAATCCTCATATTTAAGCGTCGGAATGACCTTTGGATCGCCGCCCGACTCAAACGCATAGCAGGTGTCCGGATACAGGTTCATCATAATCCGGCGCTCGAGCACGTCATCCGCCGAACTGTACACGCCCTTCATCTCGTTGAACACAACGCCGTTGACTTTAAGCGTGTCATTCCGGTCAGCCATCTCGTAATGCCAGCCTTCCTGGCGGAAAATTTCCGGATGAATATAGATGTTCGGATAGAACACAGCGTCCAGATACACATCCATGATATTCCGGAAATCCGCGTCATTGCAGCTTGCAACCGGATAAACCGTCTTGTCCGGATAGGTCATCGCGTTCAAAAAGGTGTTGAGCGACCCCTTGACCAGCTCGACGAACGGATCCTTGACCGGATACTTCCGGGATCCGCACAGCGTCGAGTGCTCCAGAATATGCTGCAGTCCCGTGTCATTGTATGGCGGCGTCTTGAAACCGATGGCAAATACTTTGTTCCTGTCCTCATTTGAAAGAACGGCGATTCGGGCGCCTGACTTCTTGTGACGCAGCAGCAGCCCCCAGGACGCAAGATCCGGCAGCGGAACAGACTGCATACACTCATAAGCCGACAGATTCAGTCTGCCGGCATCCTGCTCATTTTTAATGATGCGCATAAATCCTCCGATAATAATATTGTTTTCAGGTATTATCATATTCTTTCGCTTTTATTGCAAGTTGCCGGAATACGATTTCCGGTTACGTTTTCGGTCTTCGGCGGCAACAAAATAAAAAAAGCTGCCCCGGTCCCTTTCTTCAGGAACTGCAGCAGCTTCTTTATCTCTCTTATAATATACGCGCCTTCATCCGTGCGCATGCGCGTTTTTGTTCTCAATTCTGACTGAATTTTCTTTCGGGTCCTGCCAG
>OMUP01000045.1 GCA_900314255.1 uncultured Lachnospiraceae bacterium
TCCGAAGACGAGTTTTTTCAGGTGGGGCTGCAGCTATGAATTTGCAACAGCCCCTTTTTATGTGCAAGTGTTTGCCGATTTACCGCTTTTCTCCGATCGCGCTCAGGCCGATGATAACACTCTCAATGCCCAGGAGCACGAGGAACAGACCGATCAGCCAGCTGGCAGATACAAGCGCATACTTAGGACTGATGATCATCAGAATAGAAAGGAACAGGCCGAAAATGTTCAGAACCATCGTTGCAATATAAGCTCCGTTTCCGGCCGTCGACCGAATCAGACCGGCGTGAGAAAGCCCCGATATACAGTGCGTTACAAACCAGAGCGGAAACAGAAACGCCACGATCCACTGTCCCATTCCCGGCGCCAGCATAAGCATGACGCCGGCCATCAGGCTCACGGTCCCGGTCACAAGTGAAATGGTCGGGCCGATGCCGGTGCGGCGGCTCACTTTCATGAAGAAAATGATGTCGACAATTCCGGTTATGACAGCGATGATTCCATACAAAAAGATCAGGCCGGAGATAAATTCTGCAGGCTTAACAAAACTGAGGACGCCCAGTATGATCATCAGAATTCCGGTGATAAGCTCCATCCAGCCAAATCCGGATCTGTTTTTCACGCCGATGCACCTTCCTTCTCATTTACAATCCGCATAAACTCTTCACCGGTGATTGTCTCTTTTTCATACAGATACCCGGCCAGCCTGTCAAGCAGCGGCCTGTTTTCCTGCAGCATCTTTTTGGCCTTTTCATGCTGCTCACGAACGATATCAACAACCTTCCTGTCGATCTGCGTCTGCGTCTCCGGTGAGCAGGCAAGCGTCGTATCGCCGCCCAGGTACTGATTCTGGACATTTTCCATGGCAACCATGTCAAATGTGTCACTCATGCCGTAGCGTGTGATCATCGCGCGCGCCAGTTTCGTGGCCTGCTCGATGTCGTTTGAGGCCCCAGTTGTGACAAGTCCGAAGACCACTTCCTCTGCCGCACGGCCGCCGGTCAGCGTCGTTATCTTGTTCATCAGTTCTTCCTTCGACAGAAGATACTTGTCTCCCTGCTCCACCTGCATGGTGTAGCCAAGAGCGCCTGAAGTTCTTGGAATGATGGTGATCTTCTGAACCGGTGCGGAATGGGACTGAAGAGCAGCGACAAGCGCGTGTCCGATTTCGTGGTATGCGACCACCTTTTTCTCCTGATCGGAAAGGACGGTGCCTTTTTTCTGATACCCGGCAATGACAACCTCAATGCTTTCCTCGAGATCCGCCTCCGTCACGGCCGACCGTTTGTCGCGCACTGCGCGCAGAGCCGCCTCATTGACAATGTTGGCCAGTTCGGCACCGGATGCGCCGGCGGCCATACGGGCGATGGTATGAAAATCCACATCATCCGCCTTCTTGATTTTTCTGGCGTGTACTTTCAGAATCGCCTCACGGCCTTTGAGGTCCGGCAGTTCGACCGGAACCCGTCTGTCAAAACGCCCCGGTCTGGTGAGCGCCGGATCCAGCGACTCCGGACGGTTGGTGGCTGCCAGAATGATGACGCCATTGTTGCCTTCAAAGCCGTCCATCTCCGTGAGCAGCTGATTCAGCGTCTGCTCGCGCTCATCGTTTCCGCCTACCTGACCGCTGCGCTTTCCGCCGATGGCATCGATCTCATCAATGAAGACAATACAAGGGGCTTTCTCCTTGGCCTGCCGGAACAGATCGCGGACCTTGGCCGCACCGGCACCGACAAACATTTCGACAAATTCTGAACCTGCGATGGAGAAGAACGGAACTCCTGCTTCTCCTGCTACAGCCTTGGCGAGCATTGTCTTACCAGTACCCGGAGGCCCGACAAGAAGAACACCTTTGGGAAGCGTCGCTCCGATATCTGTGTATTTCTTCGGGTCATGCAGATAATCGACTATCTCGGCCAGATTTTCCTTGGCCTCGTCCTCTCCCGCCACGTCGTCAAACTTGATTCCGGATGAAGACGGAACATAGACTCGCGCATTGCTCTTGCCCATGCCGAACGCCATGGAGTTTTTCCCTCCCAGCTGTTCGGCCAGCCGCCGGCTCAGATACTGCCCGAGAGCGATGAAAATCACAACAGGCAGGACAAAGGACACCAGAAACGTCACCAGAGGCGATGTCTGCCGGTCGATATTCTTCGTGAAAGTGGCGCCGGAATCATACAGCCGCTGTGTGAGATTCGGGTCATTCATGGCGCCGGTTTTGTACACTTTGCTCTGATCTTTGTTTGTGAAGATAATTTCGTTGTCATCCACCTCTACAAGGCCGATTTCCTTGTTGTTGGTCATTTCCATGAAGGTGCCGTAATCCGTCTCTTCAATACGGGAGTTCTGGATCAGCGGAGTAATGATCAGATTAAAAAGTATCAGGATCAGAAATACGATCCCGTAGTAATAGATCAGAGGCTTTTTTGGTGATTTTACCTCTTTCATGAGAAACTCCTTTCTACATCTTTTCTTTCAGATTAGCCATAATGACATATTGTTACAACTTACAGTTTCTTCCGTTTTGTACAAAAAGCCGGAGCATCTGAGATGCCCCGGCTTATATCACTGTTTATCAGGCCTGATCTGGCCGGACATCAGTCTGTATATAACGTGGCTGATCATTTCCACGGAATCACTGTCCCTGGGCGTCCATCCCCGGATAATGCCCATGATTGCCTGGGAATTGTAACGAATGATCACATCCAGTTCCTCCGGTGTCTGGCTGACATACAGATGCTTTTTCTCAACTACCGTGTGGAAGAAGCCATATACATACTGCGTGACGATATGTTCAAGTTCCTGCCCGTAACTGCTGGAAAGTCCTCTCTGAATGATCGGTGTGAAAGCCGCCAGTTCCTTCATCCATTCGCAGAATTTCTGCTCAGGATCATCCGCTGTGATAAATTCCTGCAGAATCCGATCCGTATCCTGCTCCAGCGCCCACTTCAGAAGCGAAGGAATATCATCGAAATGATAATAAAATGTCTGCCTGGTGATATGACATTCCTCGACAATATCACTGACCGTAAGTTTTTTGCCGTTTTGTGTCAGCATCAGCTTTTTTGCGGCTTCTGCGATTTTATTTTTCATGTCCCTGGCCATATTAAGCGCCTCCGGCTCGTGCTTATTTCTGTTTTGTTCCTTTTCCGCCTCTGTGAGACAGCTTCAGGCGTTCCAGATGAACATCCCGGCTTCCCACACGGACAATTGTCTCATCACTTCCGCTGATCAGATAGACATCGCACACCTTGTCGTCATCCCCCAGCCTGATGCCGCGCACACCGATGGCATTCTTTTTCTGAAATGCGACTTCCGAAAGATGAAAACGGATCATCATATTCTCTTCCGTCTGAAGAATCACACTTGAGGTTGTGTTGACAGAAAGCTCTTCACCGATCGTCCCATCCTCATTGAAATGCGAGGTCGAAATGCTCTGTGCATCTGTCGGCAGAACCTGGAGGACCTTGTCGCCTTCCGCAAGCTTTGTCGAAACGACAGTGCGCATCTGGGTGTCAAATTCACTGCCAGACACCAGCTTCACCATACCGCGCTGTGTGACAAACAGCAGACTCTGCTTCAGGAGAACCGAGCGCGGTTCAAGAAGAAGAATCTCTTCCCCGGAACTGTCATAATTTCCCAGGTTGTCAAGCGGCGTCCCCTTGTCTTTCATCCGGCCGAACGGAATGTCGCTGACCTTGATCTGGTGATACCGGCCGGTGTCGGTAAATACACCGATCCTGTCTGTGTTCAGAATCGGGAGACAGTAGCGGTACTTTTCCGGGATCTGATCCTGATTCCGCTCATATGTGGCTGCGTCGATAGTCTTGGCATACCCGAAGCGGTCCATCAGGAAATATACTTCCTGCTCTTCGGCCTTCTTCTCTTCCAGAACCGCCTGTTTTCCGTCTTCAATCACAGTCCGGCGGCCGCTTGCGTATGATTTCTTGATTTTCTGAAGATCGTCACGGATAACTTTGGCCATTTCTGTTTTAGAACCGAGAATTTTCTGATACCGCGCAATCTTCTCAAGGGATTCCTGGTACTCTTTTCTCAGCTGTTCGATCTCAAGTCCGATCAGCCGGTACATGCGCATCTCCAGAATAGCCGATGCCTGCCGCTCCGTAAAAGAGAAGCCGGAGGCTGCTTTTCTGGAAGCTTCCGATTTGAACCGGATGCCGTCTGTCGTCCCGTGAATCAGGCACTCCTTTGCCATGGAGATGTTTTTGCTGCCGCGAAGCACTTCAATGATGAGATCAATGCAGTCAACAGCCTTGATAAGGCCTTCCCGGATTTCCCGGGTTTCTTCTTCCTTTTTCAGAAGCGTGCTGTACTTTCTCTGTCCCATCTCGAAGCGGAAATCCAGATGGTATTTGAGAATATCGCCGAGCCCAAGCGTCTGCGGCCGGCCGTTTACGATGGCCAGTGTATTGACGCCGAACGTATCTTCCAGCTTGGTTTTCTTGTACAGAAGATTTTCCAGGTAATTGACATCGGCATTTTTCTTCAGTTCAAGAACAATGCGGATTCCCTCCTTGGAGGAGGCATTTGTGATGTCAAGAACATCGGAAGCCTGCCGGCTCTCGATGAGATCCACGACATCATGAATAAACTTGCCGATGCCGGCGCCGATCATGGTGTACGGAATTTCCGTGATGACGAGCCGGTCATGTTCTCCGCGTTTCTGGGCCTTTTCAAAGGTCACCTTGCCGCGGATCTTGATTTTACCGGTTCCGCGCGTGTAAATGTCCTCGAGCTCCGATCGGTTGATTACGATACCGCCGGTCGGAAAATCCGGTCCCTTGCAGTACCGCAGAAGTTCACCTGTGGTGAGGACTTTTCCCTTCATCATACCGTCCAGGTATGCGCACTCTGCGTCGCATACCTCGCCGAGATTGTGCGGCGGCACATTTGTGACCATGCCGACTGCGATGCCGTCAGCGCCGTTGACGAGCAGATTCGGAATCCGTACCGGAAGAACCTCAGGCTCCCTCTCGGTCTCGTCAAAATTCGGAACAAAGTCCACGACATTTTTGTCCAGATCCGAAAGATAAACGTCCTGCGCGAACTTTGTCAGCCTCGCCTCGGTGTACCGCATGGCCGCCGCTCCGTCACCCTCTATGGATCCGAAGTTTCCATGGCCGTCAACCAGCGGCATGGCCTTCTTGAAGCCCTGGGCCATCACGACAAGCGTCTCATAGATGGAAGAATCACCGTGCGGGTGGTATTTACCCATGGCATCGCCGACGATTCTGGCTGATTTGCGGTGCGGCTTGTCATAGGTCAGTCCCAGCTGCTGCATCGCGTATAATACCCGGCGCTGCACCGGCTTCAGGCCGTCCCGCACATCCGGAACGGCGCGGGAAGTTATGACACTCATCGAATAGTCGATGTAGGATTTCTGCATTACATCGGAATATTCGGTGGAAACAATCTGTTCAGACATGTACTTTCTCTCCGTTTATACGTCCAGCTCCGCCTCCGAGGCGTGCTTCTGAATAAAATCCCTGCGCACGGTGACATCGGTGCCCATCAGCATTTCCGTCACATGGGCGGCCATCTGGGCGTCCTCGATTTCAACACGCTTGAGAATCCGGGTTTCCGGGTCAAGTGTCGTCTCCCAGAGCTGCTGGGGATCCATCTCGCCGAGTCCCTTGTAGCGCTGCAGAGTAAAGGATCCTTCCTTGTGCGTTTTTCTGTACTTTTCCAGCGCCCGGTCATCATAGAGATACTCGCCGCGTCCGCGTTTCGGAACCACTTTGTAAAGCGGCGGCGTAGCCAGATAGACATGGCCTTCCTGGATCAGTTCGGGCATAAACCGGTAGAAAAATGTCAGAAGAAGCGTGTCAATATGCGCGCCGTCCACATCGGCATCGGTCATGATGATGATCTTGTTGTAGCGCAGGCGGCTGATGTCAAAGTCATTGCCATACCCTTCCATGAATCCGCAGCCGAAGGAATCGATCATCGTCTGGATCTCCGCATTGGCCAGCACTTTGTCGATCGAAGCCTTCTCGACGTTCAGAATCTTTCCGCGGATCGGCAGAATAGCCTGCGTACGTCTGTCTCTTGCTGTCTTGGCTGAACCGCCGGCGGAATCTCCCTCCACGATGAAAACTTCGCACTCCTCGGCATTCCTTGACTCGCAGTTGGCCAGTTTCCCGTTGCTGTCGATGGAAAACTTCGGTTTCACCAGGAGATTTGTCTTCGCCTTTTCCTCTGCGTGGCGGATCTTTGCGGACTTCTGAGCGCAGCCGATGACTGCTTTCAGCGCCTCAAGGTTGCGGTCGAAGTAAAGCTGAAGCTCCTCCCCCGTCACATTGCCGACCGCCGTGCCGGCATCCGGATTGTCAAGCTTTGTCTTTGTCTGTCCCTCAAACCGCGGATTCGGGTGCTTGATGGCGATGATGGCTGTCATACCGTTGCGCACGTCGGCGCCGGTGAAGTTGCTGTCTTTGTCCTTGAGTATGCCGAGCTCTCTCGCGTACTGATTGATCACCTGCGTGAAACGCGCCTTGTAAGCTGACACATGCGTGCCGCCTTCCTGCGTGTAGATATTGTTGCAGAATCCGAGAATGTTCTCCTCAAATTCATTGACAAACTGAAAGGCAACTTCCACGTCGATGCCGTCACTCTTCCGATGATAAGAGATAATGTCTGTCACCGTCTCCTTGCCCTTGTTAAGGTCACGGATAAAGGCTTTGAGACCATCCTCCTCGTGATAGATAAAACTTTCCGGCGCGTCCGGCTTCCGGTTGTCATTATAGTGTATGGTCAGTCCCGGATTCAGATATGCGCACTCGTGGAAACGGCTCTGAAGCGCCTCACTCTTGAACCATGTCTTTTCAAAAATCTCATCATCCGGCAGAAAGGAAATCGTCGTGCCGGTGTCTTTTTTGCGGCATGTCCCGATCTTCGTGAGCGGCGTTACCGTTTTTCCTTTTTCGTAGCGCTGATGCCAAACTTCGCCGTCGACTTTCACCGTAACTTCCAGCCACTTAGAAAGTGCGTTGACCACCGAAGCGCCGACACCGTGCAGTCCGCCGGAAATCTTGTAGCCATTTCCGCCGAATTTGCCGCCGGCGTGAAGCACGGTGAACACGACTTCAACAGCCGGTTTACCGGTCTGCTTCTGAATCCCGACCGGAATGCCCCGCCCGTTGTCAGAAACGACGGCCGATCCGTCCGGACTCAGTGTGATGTCAATATCCGTGCAGTACCCGGCCAGATGCTCGTCGACCGAGTTGTCCATGATTTCATAGATCAGATGATCCAGCCCCTTAGTCCCGACACTTCCGATATACATGCCGGGGCGCATGCGCACGGCCTCCAGTCCCTGAAGAACCTCAATACTGTTTGCGTTATACTGCTCAGCCATTCAAAATCCTTATCTTACGAAAAATACTCGTCATACACATCGGTAAATGTTACCGCAGGATCCGGAAGAGATGTGATGTCGATCCGGTTCCAGAACAATGTGTTTACTTCTATATATGTGGTATCAAGCACCGGAGAGAGAATCGTATTGAATTGTGCAAGGACTTTCTCGTTCTTCAGCCTTGTGATATTGGCTTCCGTCCGGTTCGCCTCATTGTCACTCAGACAGTGGATGATGTAATACCGGTCTCCTGACGCGATGATATCAGAGTTTTCACCTGTCGTCAGATCGAATGCAGCCTCCTCAAACGAACTCTCGGTCATCCCGCGCACAAGCTCCGTCTCCTCAGGCGAAAGATCCTGTTCTTCCTGGCAGGCAGCTATAAATGTCTGCCCTGCATCAATCTTCGCCTTAAGCCGCTGCGCTTCTTCCTCCGATGTGGCTGCGATATACTGAATATCGATCACTCTGGCTTCATCGGCGCTCACTTCTGTCGTCGCATCAATGCCGGCCGTGACCGTATCATAGTACTTGTATGCAACCGCAAACTGCCGGAACATCTCTGTCATATTTTCTTCCGTCAGTCCCAGTGCCTCGCGGTTTGCCTCCGGCGTAAGCGAAAGATACCGGACCGCCGCCAGTGAGGCCTCTGACTCCTCAGCGTCCGAGAGCACAATGCCCTCCTTCTCTGCGACTGCATTCAGCAGTGCGACACGGCCCAGCATCTGCTGAACCTGATCTCTGGCGTACTCTTCCATAGTCGTTCCGTCCGGCGTAGTCTCGTTCCAGATCTCCTCGCCGAAAATATCCCGGTACTCCTGATGGATCTCCGAAAGCAGCACTCTTCCGGCAGCCATGGATACCGTCTGATTATCAGCCCGCAGCATCGTATTCGGAAGCAGGCCGAACGTGAAATACAGCGGATTGCCATTGAAAAAAAGAATATATACGATCAGAACGACGACGGCGATCGGAATCGCGAGAACTCCATAACGCCGCCCCGTCTGTCTTTCCTTGCCATGTTTCATGTCATCTCTCCCGGTCATTTGTGGTATGGCTCATGATGCATGATCTTGAACCAGCGGTAAATCTGCTCCGCCAGAATCACGCGCATGAGCTGGTGCGGAAATGTAAACGAAGAAAAAGAAAGCTGCTCGTCGGCACGCGCCAGTACCGCTCCGGACAGTCCGAGCGATCCTCCGATGACAAATGTCACCGAACTCTTCCCGTGCAGCATCAGATCCGAAAGATGCCGGCTGTAGCATTCTGAATCCCAGTTCTTACCGCCGATTGCAAGCGCAACGACATAGTCGTCCGGGCGGATGCGGGCCAGAAGCCTTTTGCCTTCCGTCCGGCGGATTGCTTCCTCTTCAGCCGGAGAAGCTGTCTGCGGTGTGTTTTCGTCCGCCACCTCGGCGACCTCAAACGTACAGAAACGGGAGAGGCGTCTGGCGTATTCCGCGCAGGCATCCCGGTAAAATTTCTCCTTGATCTTTCCGGCGCATAAAATGGTTATTTTCATTTATTCAAATCCAAAGGTCTTGAGGACCTGCCAGAGATGACACACAGGAAGCCCCACCACATTGAAATAATCGCCCTGAATGCCGGAAATATAACGGCTGAACCGTCCCTGAATACCGTAACCGCCTGCCTTGTCATATGGTTCCCGGCTGCATGTGTAGCCTTCGATCTCCTCTGCGCTCATCGGGAGTACAGAAACAAGGGTCTTTTCAAAAAAGCTGACCTCGCGCTCAGCATCCAGCACCGTCACGCCGCTGACCACGGCATGCGTATGCCCGGAAAGGCGGCTGATCATCCGAAACGCCTCCTGCCTGTCTTTTGGCTTGCCGAATTCCTCGTCATCCAGCCATACAGAAGTATCGGCGCTGATCAGAATAACCTCCTGCCTGCGCACCTCCGTAAGCCGGTTCCAGACCGCATATGCCTTGCGTTTTGAAAGTTCTTCGGCAAACTGCCCTGCATCGCTGCAGCTGCATGTCTCGTCAGCTTCGCTTTTTATAATCTCAAACTCAGGAACCAGCAGCCTTAGCAGCTCCTGCCGCCTTGGCGAACCGGAGCACAGTATTACTGTCTTGTCCATTATTCACCTGAAAAAATCCGAATCATAACACGCGGCATCATCTGTCATCTGCCGCACTCAACTTACGGATTTTAACATAAAAAGGGCTTTTTTTCCATAAAGAAAGGCAGCCCGGAAAAGTCTTCCGGACTGCCTTTCAGCAATCACTAACACTGTCAGTTGGTTTCTGCGCTGTCAAGTTCACGGTTCATCGCCGATACAAGCGCTGAGATCGAGGCACGGATGATATCGTGGTCCACACCGGCTCCGAAGTATTCTTTTCCGTCTGTGTCACGGATTCCGACATAGGCGATGGCCGAAGAATCCGAGGATTCGCGCAGCGCATGCTCCTCATAGAGCATGACCTCACACGGCCGGCCAAAATAATCGGAGATTGCATTGGAAACCGCATCGAGACGTCCGTTGCCGCCCGCGTTGACGATCTGTTTCTTCCCGCTTCTGGTGTCCAGTATCGTCACAATTGACTGGATCCCGTTTTCCTGTACGAAGTGGACTTCCGGAACTGAGAAGTACTTGTTGAAATCCTTGTAGCGTTTGTCGAAGATATCGAGCACTTCATCCGGCGTAAGCTCCTTGTGCTCCACATCCGACACATCCTTGACGGCGTATCCGAGATCCTCGCGCATTTTCTTCGGAACAACCATGCCGTATGTGTGCTCCAGAACATAGGCGACACCGCCTTTTCCGGACTGGGAATTGATGCGGATGACATCCGAATCGTAGGTGCGGCCGACATCCTCCGGGTTGATCGGAAGATACGGGACATTCCAGTGATCCATGTCGTGCTCTGCCCGGTAATGCATGCCCTTGCTGATGGCATCCTGATGCGATCCGGAGAAGGCAGCAAATACGAGCTTTCCGCAGTACGGGCGGCGCGCCTCGACCTGCATGCGCGTCAGCTGCTCATATGTCTTTGCGATCGTCTGCATATCCGAGAAATCAAGCTTCGGGTCCACTCCCTGCGCGTACATGTTCATGGCAACCGTCACGATATCGCAGTTTCCGGTTCTTTCTCCGTTTCCGAAAAGCGTCCCCTCGATGCGGTCCGCACCGGCAAGGATTCCGAGTTCCGCATCTGCCACACCGGTTCCGCGGTCATTGTGCGGATGCAGCGAGAGAATGACGTTTCTGCGCTTGTGCATGTTCTTGCTCATATATTCAACCTGCTGGGCGAACACATGCGGCAGAGACATCTCAACAGTCGCCGGAAGATTTATGATGCACTTCTTTTCCGGCGTCGGATCCC
Organism: uncultured Lachnospiraceae bacterium; assembly: GCA_900314255.1. Classification (GTDB taxonomy): domain Bacteria; phylum Bacillota; class Clostridia; order Lachnospirales; family Lachnospiraceae; genus UBA4285. Next base: position 10,726 of record OMUP01000045.1, read on the forward strand.
AGACGTCAATGACGGCGTTGCATACTTCAAGCGCATATTCCGGTTCAGTACCTGTGAAGGACTCCGGGCTGTATTCAAACTGGAAGTTTCCGCCCTCTTCCTCTGCCAGCTGTTTCAGAAGCTTTGCTCCGTCGACGGCAATCTTCTTGATTTCTTCTTTGTCCTTGCGGAACACCTGCTCGCGCTGTGCAACAGACGTGGAATTGTACACATGGACAATCGCCCTCGGGCATCCGCGTACAGCATCGAAAGTCTTGCGGATAATATGCTCTCTCGCCTGCGTCAGGACCTGAATGCTCACATCGTCCGGAATCATATTTTTCTCAATCAGCGTGCGGGTGAATTCATATTCCGTCTCCGATGCAGCCGGGAAGCCGACTTCGATTTCCTTGAATCCGATTTTGACGAGCATCTGGAAGAATTCCAGTTTTTCCTCAAGACTCATCGGCTCGATCAGTGCCTGGTTTCCGTCGCGCAGATCAACGGAACACCAAGCCGGTGCGTGATCAATGTAATCTTTCTTTGCCCAGTCGAAGTAATCATCCGGCGGAAGAAAATACCCTCTTGTGTACTGACGATAATCAAACATTACTCTGGCCTCCTAACCACTGCATCTAGCCGCGGGAAGAGAAAAAAATAAGTCTCTTCCCCCCGGTGCGCCTCTCGCGCATCCCGGAAAAAGAGACGAAGAATCAAAAACTTCGCGGTACCACTCTTTTTCAAAGCCTTCTCACAAAGGCTCTGCTCTCTGCGGTCACAACCATGACCTGCCGCTGTAACGGTCGGCTTCCGTCTGCTCCTACTTATTCTTCAGGCAGCTGCTCCAGGACGAGTTCATCTCTCCTTCTCCCGCGGTCTTACACCGGCCGGCCGCTCTCTGCGCGGAGTCAGAAAAACTACTGCTTCCCTTCTTTGCATTTGTTACTCGAAAAAATACCAGAAGGCACGACACTTGTCAAGCCCTGATTTTCGCTTATTCTTCGGATGTTTTCTCCGGATCTGCCTCTTGTTTTTCTTTTTTCTCGTGCCGCTCGCGGTGACCTTCGCTGCGGTCCCCTTCTTCTGACGGTACCGGTGCGTTGACATCAATGCCCCGCGGCTCAACCGGAGTTGAGAACACAATCTGCGTACTCGTGCGCCCGAATTTCTGAAGCTGTCCGATAAAAGTGTCCAACTCCATGGTGCTCGGGAATACAACCTTCAGAAGCATTGAATAGTTGCCGGTGACGCAGTTGCACTCGATAATGTTGCGGCATTCTCTGGCAAATGGGTAAAACAGCGGTTTCTGGTCCGGTGCCACTTCAAGGTTGATGAATGCCGTAATATGATATCCGAGTTTGCGCATGTTCACGCGCGCCTCGTACCCTTCGATATACCCTTCCTTCTCCAGCCGTTCGATTCGCGCAGAGACAGCCGGCGACGACAGATACACATTCTCCGCCAGTGTCTTTAACGGAAGTCTGGCATTTTCCTGAAGACATGTGATCAGCTTGCGGTCGATTTTATCCATTGTTTTCACCAATCCTCTGCCAATATTGTTTTATCAGCCTGCTACTGTATTATTTTAGTTGCGGCGCCTAACATTTTCAAGCGTCGAATCATGTATGCTTAACTATCTTATGGCAATCTTCATGTTGCGCAAAACCGGCAGATTTGCTACTCTTAGATATATTTAACGAAAGTGTGGTATGTATGGCAGATTATTCATTTGACACGGTGACTCTGAGTCTGGAGGACGGCAGAGAAGTCGAGTGTTCCATCCTGCGGATATTTCCGGCAGGGGGCGCCCGCTATATTGCGCTTCTTCCACTGAAGGGCAACGACGATGAAGAGGTGTACCTCTACCGCTATGATGAGGACGAAAGCGGCGAACCGTCGCTGGGATACATTGATTCGGACGAAGAATATGAGCTTGTTTCCGATGCTTTCGAGGAAGAGCTTGATGCCATGGAGATGGAAGAACTCGCCGACGAAGCGGAAGACGCACAGGACTCCGGCAAGTCATAAACCGGAAATCCGGAAAGCGGACCCAGAAAGCGGCTCGCTGTCTGCGGACGGTGACGCCGCTCTTTTTCTGTCAGAATCGTCAGGCTCATCTTTGCGCGCGTCATCCCCACATAAAACAGTCTCCGTTCCTCCTCCACAGCTTCTGCCGACAAGGCTCTGGAATACGGCAGAATTCCCTCGTTGACGGCAGGGAGATACACTCTCGTATATTCAAGCCCTTTGCTTGCGTGAATTGTGGTGATCGTAACCGCCGGCATTTCTTTCCCTTCCGGCGGCGCGGCAGCCCTGTCAAGAATTGTGCTCTCCCACTGCTGTACACTCCGGTATCCGGCAGCTTCCGCCTGCAGCATGTCGAGCTCTTGTTCTGATTGCTTCCCGCTCTTTCCCTGCGCAATCTCCCGCCGCCTCAGCCAGTCCTCATAGCCGATCCCTTTGCGCAGGAAATTCACGGCTGCAAAAGGCGGCAGGCTTTGCAGAATCTTAAGATCATTTCTGAACTTTTCAATTGTCTGCAGCATCCTCTCATCGCCTTGCGCGAATCGGACTGCCTGAAAAAAAGCGCCGGCACCGCGCCCGAATGCCTCCCGCTCCAGTCCTCTGTCCGGCCGGTTGAGAATCCGGTACAGCAGCCTGCGGTCATCCGGGTCAGCTGCCAGCTTCAGATACGCCAGAACATCTTCCCGTATCTCCGAAGTTTTCCTTCCCTGCAGTGTGTCCGGTATTCCGTGTTTTTCAAGCGCCTCATGGAAAATGAAGGCAAGCGGCCGCGTCCGCACCAGAATCGCAAAATCTGAGTACGAAGACGCCTTACCGGCAGATTTCAGGTTCTGAATATCTTCTGCGATGTAATCTGCCTCCGCATGCTCATCAAACGCACGCACGATTTTTACAAGCCCCGGATCCGCGCAGGCAGCCTTCAAGTCCTTGCGGATCCGATGGCGGTTCTGCCCGATCTCAAGGCATGATGCTCTGACAATGTCAGCGCAGGACCGGTAATTGGTCGTGAGTGTGATAAAGGCGCACTGCGGATAGACCTCCCGGAATGCCTGCATGACGCCGCTTCCGGCGCCTCTGAATCCGTATATTCCCTGATCATCATCACCCACGGCAAACAGATTGGCTTTTTCTCCGGCGAGAATCCTCACCAGTTCAAACTGGGACTGTGAGACATCCTGAAATTCATCGACCAGAATGAACTGGAAAAGAGCCTGCCATTTCTCAAGAATTTCCGGCCTTGTTTTAAATATCCGGAGACTTTCCAGGATACAGTCGTCAAAGTCCAGTTTCCTGGTATCGCGCAGGTGCCCGGTATAAAGGCGGTAGATGGTCCGGAATGCCTCCGGCGGCATGAGATCTGACTCGTACTGTCCAATCTGTGCGTGAATCCGGCGGGCCCTGCTGATTTCCGAGCTCACGTCCCGGATAAAATCCGGATCGTCGGCCAGCTGCGGAAGTACCTTGCGGCAGCAGCGCTGCACGAGTCTGCTTCTGCCATCCCCGGTGATCAGACTTTCGCCTGAAAAGCCGCAGCTTTCCCGCAGGATCCGGAAAAACACCGAGTGAAATGTCCCGAACATCACGCCTTGAAATTCCGGCTCTGCCAGCTTTCTGTAACGGCTTTCCATTTCCTGTGCCGCTGCCCGCGTAAAGGTAAGCACCAGAATATGTTCCGGTGCCACTTTACACTTCCTGGTCAGATTCACGACACGCCGGGTCAGCACCGCTGTCTTGCCGCTCCCCGGCCCGGCCGCAACAAGAGCCGGCCCTGTAAAAACGGAAACCGCCCTTTGCTGTTCCTTGTCAAGCTCCATATTCACTTTACGGCTGGAATATTTTAAAGAAGAATACAAATACAGTATAGCGTTCCCGAAAGGAGGTGACAAGCGGATTTCATTTTTCGTTTCTTAAGCAAGATTAAGTATCTTTTTACATTTTTCCACAGCCTTCCATGCTATACTGAGAGCATCGAACAAATGATTGACTGATTCTCTTGGAGGTTTAACATGGGACTTTTTAACAAATTCAGCGATCAGATTTCCGGTGTCGGCAAGAACATTTCAAACAGCACACAGCAATTTGTCAACGAAACAAAGATTCAGGCCAGCATCCGTGAAAAGAAAAACACAATCAATGAGGCTCTTCTGAACCTGGGCAAAGCATACTACACGGCTCATGCTGATGACAAGGACAGTGAATTTGCAGGGACGATCGAAGCCATCCGCTCCGAGTACAAATCCATCGACGAGCTGAAGAGACAGCTCTCCGGTGTGCGCGGCAAGACAATCTGCCCGAAGTGCGGCGCCGAAATTGACAAGGATGTTGCTTTCTGCCCGAAGTGCGGCGCAAATCTGGCTGAAGCCGCCAAGGCGGAAAAAGAGAAGGAAACGGCCGCTCCCGAAGCAGAAACACCTGCTGACGCCCCGAAAGAGGAAACCGCTGCAGCAGACGAAACAAAGGCAGCAGAGGCTCCGGCAGGCGGCGAAAAGCCGCAGGAATAACCAGGCACGTTTAAAGGCCTGTATAAAACCAAAGAACAGCTTTCGGCTCAGTATCTGCTGCTGCCGGAAGCTGTTTTTTATGGGTTTATTACTGAAGCATCATGAATGCGCAGAGAATGCCTCGTTTTCCGTGACTCGCCCGGTGTGAAAAAAGCAGTCCGGGATTTTCAAATGTACACAGATCTGAAATATATATATTTTCAGCCGGAATGCCTGCGTGAATGCAGTTGAAGTAATTCGCGGCAAAGAGATTCAGCAGAAAGTGCTCCTCATCCTTTCTTCGCAGAATACTTGCAAGCTCCTCTTGCGGGTATGCTTCTCTGAAAAAGCAGGCCGTGTCTTCTTTTACTTCATAACAGCTGCCGCAGATTCCGGGCCCGATCTGAACAATCAGACCTTCTTTCCGGCATCCGAACTCCTGATTCAGCCTTTCGGTCATTCTGCCCGCAATATTGCCTACCGTTCCTTTCCAGCCGGCGTGTGCCGCGCCGATGGCCCTTCCGGTTCTGTCCGCAAAAAGCACCGGATTACAGTCGGCAAATGCTGTCACCAGGCACAGCTTCCGCTCATTTGTCACAAGTCCGTCGATGTCCTTGTAATCGCGCGGGCGCACGACGCCCATGCCGCTGTGCCGTCTCGTGACGGTGAGAATATTCACGGTGTGCGTCTGCTGAGAATAGACCATCTGCTCCGGCGCGATGCCAAGCGTATCTCCCATCCGGCGGAAATTCTCAGAAGCGGCCTGATTCAGCTTTTCATGCTCTTCAGGCCCGGCCGCAAGCGTCTCGTGGAACCCGAGATCCATGGAAGCGCGGAATCCTTCCGAAACACCGCCCAGACGCGTGGAAAATGCTGCCTTAAGGCCGGCAATCCCGTCAAATGCGCGGAAAGAAAGATACGGAACCGCGCCTCCGTGAAGTACGACCGTATCCTGTCCGTTTTCCGGGCAGGCTAGAAAAGAAGCGCCATGGTTGTGCCGCACGATTTCCGGTATTTTTTCTGTGCTCATCTTCAAAACGCTCCTTTCACCAAAGTAAACCGCTCGCCATCAAAACCGGCCACATCAAACCGTACCGGCGTGCTGTCCGGATCATATCCGTGAAGTGTCATATAGTAAAGGGCTGTGCGGCGGATCCGGTTCTGCTTTCTTAAGTCAACCGCCTCCAGGGACGAACCGTATGCCGTGCCGGAACGATATTTTACTTCAATAAAAACCAGTGTGCCGCCTTCTCTGGCTATCAGATCAATCTCTCCCGTCCGGGTGCGGTAGCTGTGCTCCAGAATTTCATAGCCTTCTGCCTGAAGTTTTTGAGCAGCTCTCAATTCATACCCGGTTCCCACATTGCGTCTGTTCAATCATGCTCCCCGATAAATTTGCCGATGAATGTCATCCGGTGAATCGGGCATGGGCCGTATTTTTTCAGCGCAGCAATATGCGCGGCCGTCCCGTACCCCTTATTGGAAGCGAAAGAGTATTCCGGATACAGCTTGTCCACAGCCGTCATGTAGCGGTCCCTGGTCACTTTGGCCATGATACTTGCCGCGGCGATCGACTGAACAAGCGCGTCACCATGGATGATTCCGGTCTGTCGGATATTGATCTTCGGAATTGTCACAGCATCCGCCAGAATCAGATCCGGCGTGACGCCGAGCCGGCGGATCGCTTTGCGCATGGCCTCATAATCAGCCTGGAGAATATTGATTTCGTCAATGCGCTTTGGCGAGGCGCTGGCGACTGACCAGCGCACTGCCATTTTATCGATTACTTCAAAGAGCTCATTGCGCCGCTTTTCCGTCAGCTTTTTCGAGTCATTGATGTGCAGAATCCGAACACCTTTCGGCAGAATGACAGCTCCCGCCACCACCGGTCCGGCCAGCGGTCCGCGGCCGACCTCATCGACGCCGCAGATCAGTTCACAGTCCGGATACTGTTTTTCGAACTCGCAGAGCTTTTCTACGCGCTCCTCTTCCTGCCTCAGCCGCAGCTGTTTTTTCTGCTCCCGCTGCTCATCTGTTCTGCTCACTGATTCTCCTTTACAGGAGGCTTCTCAAGACTGATTCGGCCAAGGCGCCCGCTTCTGAAGTCATCCAGCAGAGCCCGGGCCGTGCGGTCGTAGTCAATGCCTCCGCCTTTTTTCATAAATGCGCGCCGTGCACTGATGTCATCCATGCAGCGGATGGCATTTGGCGACGTATCCGGGCGCAGAATCATGTCATCTCTTGTCTCTTCTTCCTGCCCGGATTCATCAATGCCGTAGCGGGCGGCAAGAACGCCCGGATATGCGTCAAGCAGGAACGAGATGAGTTCCAGGGCCAGCTCTTCGATGTTGATGGCTTCATCCCGCATCGAGCCGGTCAGCGCCAGATTTCTGCCTGTCTGTTCTCTGTCCATGCCCGGCCAGAGGATACCCGGCGTGTCAAGCAGTTCAAAGGACGTGCCGACGGCAATCCACTGCCCTCCCCGGGTCACGCCCGGTTTGTTCCCGGTTTTTGCTGACGCACGTCCGGACAGCGAATTGATCCATGTCGATTTTCCTACGTTCGGTATACCGGCGATCATGGCTCTCACATGGTCTGTGTTCATGCCCTTGGCGCGTCGCCTGGCATTCCGCTCTTCGCAGACTTTGGCCGTCATCTGCGTCAGATTCCGTACACTGATCCGCCGCCTGGCATCAGCACTCATGCATGCGATGCCGTTTACGCGGAAGTATGCAGACCAGAGATCCGTCACGTCCGGGTCTGCCAGATCCGCCTTGTTCAGAATGATGATGCGGCCCTTGCCTGCCGCCATTCTGTCAATATCCGGATTGCGGCTTGACGCAGGGCATCTCGCGTCGACGATTTCGATCACCACATCCACCAGCCGGATGCTTTCTTCCATCATACGGCGGGCTTTGGCCATATGTCCGGGGTACCACTGATATTTCATTTCTGCCTCACAAATCTGTCATGGAATCAGGTAAGGACCGAGCGCCGTGAGACGGCACCAGCACTTGCCGATGATCTGGGAACGCTTTACCGTGCCGATGGAAATAGAACGGCTGTCCTCGCTGTTGTTGCGGTTGTCGCCGAGAACAAAGTACTCATCCTCGCCAAGTGTCACACCACCTGATGCAAGTCCCGGAGAGATAGCTGCTTCATCGGTCACGTCATCCTCCAGCACTGTATCATTGATATACACGCGCCCGTCGGTAATCCGCACCGTCTCTCCCGGCAGCCCGATGATCCGCTTCACATACACGCGGCCGCCCACCCGGAAGGCACAGATATCATACCGCTGCGGCGCGGTAAAAGAATATACTGCACTGCCGGAAAGCACGGTCTCACCCGGAGACAGTGCCGGGCTCATCGAGGCGCTTGTGACCGGAACCTGCATTGCAAAGAAATACACAGCGCAGAACGCCGTGAGAATCAGCAGAATAAATGTTGTGACTACTTTAAGAGATGATACAGCTGTACTGGCAGGCTGTGTCTGCCTCTGCTTTGTGCTGTAGGGATACATCAAAGCTCACCTCTCCCATGGAAAAGAAAAGCATCCTGCTTCCGTAAACAGGAATACAGGATGCCACACGTTTAACGATTCCAGCGGATTATGACTGCTGAGCAGCCTTAACCTTCGCAGCCTTGCCGGTTCTCTCACGCAGATAATACAGCTTGGCTCTTCTTGCCTTGCCTTCGCGGATAACCTTTACAGACTCAACGTTCGGAGAATGAAGCGGCCAGCTCTTCTCAACGCCAACGCCATTGCTGATCTTGCGGACCGTGAATGTCGTGCGCGCGCCTGTGCCCTGAATCTTGATGACAGTTCCCTCGAACACCTGCGTTCTTACGCGGTCTCCCTCGCGGATCTTCGCGGATACGGCAACGGTGTCGCCTGTGCGGAACTGCGGCAGATTCTCTTTCATCTGCTCCTTCTCAATCTCTCTGATAATATCGTTCATAAGAACCTCCATGCCTTGATGTTCGTAATACATGACCCGCAGGCCTGTAACAGAGGACCATCTCGTTTAATCAACAGCTTTTTTAAGATACCACACCCCGGCGTTCAAAGCAAGAAAAACATCACTCTTTCATGCCCGGGATCAGATGCACCGTCGTCACGCCATCCGCCATATTATGTCCGACGACAAATGGCTTCACGGCCGGTATCAGGATTTCCTTTCCTTCCGGCGTAATCACGCTGTACACGTTTGATGCACCTGTCTCGAAGATATCTTCCAGAGTGCCAAGCTCTTCGCCTTCATCCGTCACGACCTTCTGGCCGATCAGATCCGCGATGAAATACTCTCCTGGCGGCGGTGTGAGCGCGTTTTCCCGCGTCACAAAAACATCTGCGCCACGGTATCTTTCCGCCTCGGATATATCTTCGAATTCTCTGAATTTGATAACGGCAAATTTTCTGACGAATTTCACGCCTTCGACGTGAAGCGGCAGTTCCTTTCCCCTGCAGACAAGATAACAGTCTTTCAGAGTTCTGAACCGCTCCGGGTCACCCGTGACCGGCAGAATATTCACTTCCCCATGGATCCCGTGCGTCGAAGCGAGCACACCGATCCGCAGATCCGATCCTTCCGCCATGCGTCACTGATCGTCGATGTCAACGACAACCCGCTTGCTCATGCCGGTGGAGGCAGCTGAGACGACAGAGCGGATTGCTTTCGCGATCCTTCCGCCCTTGCCGATCACCTTGCCCATGTCGCCGGGAGCGACGCGCAGCTTCAGTACCAGAACCTTATCCTTTTCGGTCTCCGTTACGACGACAGAATCGGGGTCATCGACAAGTGCCTTTGCGATGACTTCGACTAATTCTTTCATATCGTACCCTCCGGAGAATTATTTTTCTACGCCAGCTGCCTTCAGAAGTTTTGCTGCGATCTCGGTCGGCTGAGCGCCGTTTGCGATCCACTTCTTTGCCTTCTCAGCGTCGATTACGATCTTTGCAGGCTCGAAGTTCGGATCATATGTTCCGATCTGATCGATCACCTTGCTGCCCTGTGCGGTGCGGGAATCTGCAACAACGACTCTGTAGATCGCATTCTTCTTCTCGCCGACTCTGTTTAATCTGATCTTTACCATCTCTCATTCTCCTCTTGTCTCAGAAATGTTTTAATATGTTAAAAAGGAAGTTTTCGACCGAAAAGTCCCTTCTTACCACTCTTCATCATACCCGGCATCTGCTTGACCATGCGGCGCATCTGCTCGAACTGCTTGCAGAGCCTGTTCACCTCTCCGATGTCAACACCGGCACCTCTGGCTATCCGGCGCTTCCTTGACGGATTCAGAAGCTGCGGGTTGGCACGTTCCTTCGGGGTCATGGAAAATATTATGCTCTCGATCCGGTGCATATTGTCCTCGGCATTCTGTGCATCATCATCGGTAAGCTTTGCCTTCCCGCTGACACCGAGGCCCGGCAGCATGTTCATGACAGAACCGATGCCGCCCATCTTGCGGACCTGCTCCAGGCTGGTGAGATAGTCGTTGAAGTCGAAATCCGCCTTCTTCAGCTTCTCATTCATCTGAGCAGCCTGTTCCTGGTCGATGCTCTTCTGTGCGTTCTCGATCAGAGTGAGCACATCGCCCATTCCGAGGATCCTGCTTGCCATGCGGTCCGGATAGAACTGCTGCAGATCAGAGAGCTTCTCGCCCATACCGACATACAGAATCGGTTTTCCGGTTACGGCTTTGATCGACAAGGCCGCGCCGCCGCGGGTGTCGCCGTCCATCTTCGTGAGGATCACGCCGTCAACGCCGACCTTGCTGTCAAAGGTTTTTGCTACGTTGACAGCATCCTGGCCGGTCATGGCATCGACCACCAGAACCGTCATGTCGACCGGAACAGCTTCTTTGATATTGACCAGTTCCTGCATCATCTCTTCATCAATGTGAAGACGGCCGGCCGTATCAATGATCAGTACGCCGAAGTTGTTCTGCTTGGCGTGCGAATAGGCGGCTTTCGCGATATTTACCGGATTTTCTCCAGTTCCCATGGAAAAGACTTCCACACCCTGTTTCTGGCCGTTGATCTTCAGCTGTTCAACGGCAGCCGGACGATATACATCGCACGCTGCCAGAAGCAGTTTGAATCCTTTTCCTTTGAACTTTCCAGCCAGCTTTGCAGCTGTCGTCGTCTTGCCGGCACCCTGCAGTCCAGTCATCAGGACAACCGTCAGCTTTCCCTGGCGGACCGGAATTTCGGTCGTCTCAGAACCCATAAGCTTTGTCAGCTCTTCATTTACGATCTTGACGACCATCTGCCCGGGTGTGAGGCTCTGCATGACATCCTGACCGATTGCCCGTTCCGTAACGGTATTCACAAAGTTCTTGACGACTTTGTAATTCACATCTGCCTCGAGGAGAGCCATCTTTACTTCTTTCATGGCCTCCCGGACGTCCGATTCCTTCAGTCGGCCTTTTCCGCGAAGATTCTTAAATACATTTTGAAGTTTTTCACTCAGACTCTCAAATGCCATTCAGATTTCTCCCAGTATTCTTTCAGCCAGTCCGCTGATTTCGTCGAAATTCTCCGTCTTTTTGTCATCCGCAAGTTTCCGGATCTGCTCTGCCAGGCGGCGCACCTCGTTGAACTTCTTCACCAGGTGCAGATTGTTTTCGTATCCCTGAAGCTGCCTGTCGACACGCCGCAGCAGATCAGACGCCGCCTGACGGCTGATCCCGGCTGCCTCTGCGATTTCAGAAAGTGAAAGATCATGAAACACAGCCATCCGGTAAATCCGGCTCTGATGTTCTGTCAGCAGACTTCCGTAAAAGTCATACAGCAGACTTCTCTCGACAATCTCCTCCAACGAAAGGACTCCTCCCTGCGTGTCTGTTGTCCGAAACAGCGGAATAAACATACCACAGAGTGGCAAGAGCTGTCAAGTAAAAATACTTGACAGCTCTGAATTTCAGTATTTGTGCCGCTTTACAGCTTAATCACGCGTAATTCCAAGCTTACAAAGAACCGCTTCCTGATGCTTTTCCATGACTTCCCGCTCGCCGTCTTCCATGTGATCATACCCGAACAGATGCATCATGCTGTGTGCCGTCAGAAATGCCAGCTCTCTCTTCGGACTGTGGCCGTATTCCTTCGCCTGCTCCGTCACCTTTTCCAGGCTGATAACAATGTCGCCCAGGATCAGAAGCCCGGTCTCAGGATCAACATAATCTTCCGGAGCACTTTCCTTATCAGAAATCACCTTTGAGAAATCCCCGGCCGCCGGAAACTGCAGCATCGGAAACGAAAGAACATCTGTGGGGCGGTCCACTCCGCGATACTCGCGGTTGATCTTCCAGATCCCATCGTTGTCGGTCAGTGTGACAGAAAGTTCAAACTGCACAGGAAAAGATTCCTGGGCAGCCGCCTCATCCACGACGCTCCGGATCACTTCTTCCGCCGGAAAATCAAGCCGAAGATCCGTCTCATAATTTACCGATGTAATCATTTCCTGTTTCCTTTTCTTCGCTTCTCTGCCATCTCGTATTCCTCATATGCGCGCACAATCTTCTGCACAAGCGGATGTCTGACAACATCCTGCGCCGTGAGACGGATCTGTCCGATCTCGTCGACTTTCGAGAGAACGCGGAGCGCAACATCCAGGCCGCTCACTGTGTCCCTCGGAAGATCCTTCTGCGTCTGATCGCCCGTTATCACGACCTTTGATCCGAAGCCGATCCGGGTCAGAAACATCTTCATCTGCGACGGCGTCGTGTTCTGTGCCTCATCCAGGATGATAAATGCATTGTCAAGAGTCCGACCTCTCATATAAGCCAGCGGCGCGACTTCGATGAGGCCCTTTTCCATATTGGACGAAAAGCTCTCCGGTCCCATAATTTCAAACAATGCATCGTACAGAGGACGCAGGTACGGATCCACCTTGCTCTGCAGATCACCTGGCAGAAAACCGAGCTTTTCGCCAGCCTCGATCGCAGGGCGCGTGAGAATGATCCGGCCGACTTCATTGGCGCGGAAAGCCGAAATTGCCATAGCCATGGCAAGATACGTCTTGCCGGTTCCGGCCGGTCCGACTCCGAACACGATCATTTTGTCGCGGATTGCCTGAATATATTTTTTCTGACCGATTGTCTTCGGCTTGATCGGTTTCCCGCTTATCGTGCGCGCGATGACATCCGCATCAACCTCCAGAACTTCAGCTTCTTTGTGTTCAGCCGCCAGAGACAGCGCGTAATCCACATTCTGCTCCGTCACAACGCCATTGCGCCTTGCGAGCTCCGACAGCGTGCTGATGACGCCTCCGGCAGCCCCGGCCGCGCTGTCCGTTCCGATGATTTTCAGGCGCCCGTCTCTTGCGATGACGGTCACCTTCAGAGTCTTCTCGATTTTTCTGATATTGGCATCAAGCTGTCCGAAGACAAGCGGCGCGATATCCGCCGGGACATCGATAGAGGATTCGATAACACTCATATCCTGAAATATTCTCTCTTTCAGAAAGCTTCCGGGGATTTTGCCCCCGTGCTAAAAAAAATCCGGTACGAACTGTTCGCCCGTACCGGTTCTTTACTGATTCATTCAGAAAATTACTTAAACTTTCTTTTTCTGGCTGCTTCAGACTTCTTCTTGCGTCTTACGCTCGGCTTTTCGTAATGCTCTCTCTTACGAATCTCCTGCTGAATGCCCGCTTTTGCGCAATTTCTCTTGAAGCGCTTTAATGCGCCTTCAATTGTCTCATTGTCTCTAACCTTGACACTCGACATAAGCTGTTTTTCCCGACCACCTTTCTCAAATGCAGATTATGCAGATTGCTCCCAAGGCTGAACCATGCACAAGTGCTATTATATCACGCCGCCGGCTCTCGTCAAGAAGAAATCAGCCGGCGGCGCAATTTGTGCTGTAAATCAGGTCAGTGAAGCTGTTTTGCAAGTTCTTCCGGCGCTGCCTTGATCAGATCCGGGATTCCTGCGGCATTTTTTCCGCCGGCCTGTGCCATCTGCGGACGGCCGCCGCCGCCGCCTCCGACAAATCTGGCAAGCGTGCGGATCAGGTTGCCCGCATGAGCGCCTTTCCTGACAGCTTCATCTGTGGCCATCGCCATCACGCTGACCTTGCCGTCGTTGTCCGAGACAAGTACGATCACGCCTTCGCCAAGGCGCGTCTTTATTTTATCGCCAAGATCTCTGAGGCCATTCATGTCGACGCCTTTGAGGCCATCCGCGAGAAGCTTCACACCCTTCACGTCCTGAACTCTTGTTTCCCAGTCGTTCATGGCGCTGGCTGCCTGGGCACTCTTCAGCGACTCATTCTCAGCGCGCAGCGCTTTGATCTCATCCTGCAGTTTCCGGATATGTTCCGTCACCGAATCAGGTAAAGCTTTCAGAAGAGCCGCTGCCTCATGCAGCTTCTTCTCTTCCTCTTTATAGAATTCTGTCACGGCATCGCCTGTGATCGCCTCAATACGGCGTACGCCGGCAGCAACACCGGATTCAGACAGAATCTTGAACTGACGGATCTGGCCGGTGTGTGCCACATGGGTTCCGCCGCACAGTTCGATGGAGAAATCTCCCATCTTTACGACGCGCACCTTATCGCCGTACTTTTCTCCGAACAGAGCCATGGCCCCGGTTTTTCTCGCATCATCAAGACTCATTACCTGTGTCACAACCGGAAGATCCTCGGCAATCTTTTTATTGACGATATCTTCCACCCGGCTGATCTCTTCCGGTGTCATCGCCTGGAAATGGCTGAAGTCAAATCTCGTGCGGTGTTCATCCTGATACGATCCGGCCTGCTCAACATGTGTTCCGAGCACCTCGCGCAGCGCCTTCTGCAGAAGATGCGTTGCACTGTGGTTGGCACAGATCGCCTTGCGGCGGGTGCCGTCAACCGTGAGCTTCACTGTTTCACCGGAGCGGAACATGCCGCTCTTCACTGTTCCGATGTGCGCAATCTTACTGCCGCTCACATGAATCGTGCTCTGAACCGCGAAACTTGCGCCTTCCGGTCCGGTTATGACACCTGTGTCACCGACCTGGCCGCCCATTGTACCGTAAAACGGCGTCTTGTCTGTGATGATCGCGCCAAACTCGCCGTCCGAAAGTGCTTCGGTCACTGAGTCATCTTCCGATCCGTCTTCCGAAAGCGAAGCCAGAGCGACGATCCTGCCCTCGTCCTCGGTTCTGTCATACCCGGTAAATTCAGAGGAAACAGAAGAATCCATCTCTTCATATACCGTGGCAGCAGCCCCCATGTATTCGCTGTTCTTGCCGGACTTCTTTCTGTCCTCGCGCGCCATATCCTTTTGTTTCTTCATGGCCGCTTCAAAGCCCTTCTCGTCAACTGTCAGGCCGCTCTCCTCGAGGATTTCCTTAGTGTTGTCAATCGGGAATCCATACGTATCGTACAGACGGAATGCATCGTCGCCCGAGAGCTCATTTCTGCCCTCTTTCTTAAGCGTTCCGATCATCTCATCGAGGATATTCATTCCCTGCTCATACGTCTTCTCAAACTTTTCTTCTTCTGCCCGGATGACAGAAAGAATGAAAGCTCTCTTCTCTTCCAGCTCCGGATAGCCGGCCTTGGAACCGTCGATGACATTTTCCGCAAGGGTCGGAAGGAACGAGCCGGATATTCCGAGCTTTCTTCCGTGACGGACCGCACGGCGGATGATACGGCGCAGCACATAGCCGCGGCCGTTATTCGACGGCATAATTCCGTCAGAGATCATGAAGGTCATGGCTCTGGCATGATCTGTGCAGATACGCACGGAAACATCAGAAACTTCCGTTCCCGGCTCTTCGTATCCGATGCCGCCGGCCAGCCTGCAGATCAGGTCGCGCAGGCTCTTCAGGGTATCCACGTCAAAAATCGACCCTACATCCTGCACTGCGACAGCAAGGCGCTCAAGTCCCATACCGGTATCAATGTTCTTCTGAACAAGATCGGTGTAATGACCGTGTCCGTCATTGTTGAACTGCGAGAACACGACATTCCAGACTTCCATGTAGCGGTCGCCTTCTCCGCCCATCACATCCTCGGGGCCGTTCCCGTACTTTTCGCCGCGGTCATAGTAAATTTCTGTGCACGGACCGCAGGGGCCTGAGCCGTGCTCCCAGAAATTGTCTTCCTTGCCGAATTTATAGATGTGATCGGCCGGAACATGCATATCATTCAGCCAGATATCATAGGCTTCCTGGTCATCGACGTATACGGAAGGATACAGCCGTTCCGGTTCCAGACCCACGCGCTCTGTAAGGAACTCCCAGGCCCACGGAATTGCTTCTTTCTTGAAATAATCTCCGAACGAGAAATTGCCCAGCATCTCAAAATACGTGCCATGGCGGGCTGTTTTTCCGACATTTTCCAGGTCGCCGGTGCGGATGCACTTCTGGCAGGTAGTCACTCTCCTGCGCGGCGGAATCTCCTGGCCTGTGAACCACGGCTTCATCGGCGCCATGCCGGAATTGATGATCAGCAGAGAATCGTCATTGTGCGGAACCAGCGAAAAGCTGGGCAGACGCAGGCATCCCTTTTCTTCAAAAAACTCAAGGAACAGCTCACGTAATTCGTTTACGCCTCTGTACTGCATAAAAATACCCCTCCGAATAAATTGAACATACTTTTAGATATTACACCCCGCCTGTCCTCTGTGCAAGAAGGCATCCGCGTCTTTCCGTGCTCTCTGTGTAATTTCCTCCGGAAATCCGCTGCGCTTAAGGAGGCGGATCGCATTGCTCGTATCTGCCGGTCCGTCAAGAATCTTATACGAAAAGACAACGCCGCTTTCGTCTGTATTTTCCGAAAAATGCATATTCACAAAGCCGCCTGATCCGTCTTCTTCAAGCAGATGCGTCAGTTCCGCATCATGCGTTGCCGCCATCACAAGGCAGCTCCTTTTTCCGAGCCAGCGCAGAATTTCTGTACTTCCCGCAATCCGCTCTGCCGTATTTGTTCCTCTCAGAATCTCATCCGCACAGACAAGAATCGGCTGCGTGCTTTGTTCTGCCGCATCTGTGATCCGCTTCAGGCTGTGAATCTCGGCCATATACAGACTGGCACCGGACTCAAGGCTGTCTGAAACCGACATTGAGCTCATCACGGCAAATGACGCCATTTCTGCTGAAGCAGCCGGAACTGTATCAATGGCCTCACCGAGCAGCACAGAAATCGCCGCCGTGCGCAGGAAAGTTGACTTTCCGGACGCATTTGAGCCTGTCAGGAGCAGATTCTTTTCAAGATTCACAGAGTTCGGAACGCATTTATTTATAAGAGGATGAAAGACGTCATCCAGCTTCAGGCACCGCTCCGAGACAAACTTCGGTCTGCACCACACCGGAAAGGCCTGGCGCAGTGAAGCAGCTGCAAGGGCTGTCTCGATGAGCCCTGCTGTATCGTACAGTTCCATCAAATCATCCCTGTACCTGCCAGCCTTTGCAGCACTGACGCAGAAATAAATCAGATCGCAGTGCGTCAGCATCCGGATATAGCTCATGATAATGTCCGGCAGAGAACTGTTAGTTCCGCCTGCCTCCAGAAGCCATGCATTTCTCCTCAGAGGTGCCAGCTCCCGCGCCAGCACTCCCACCCGTCCGGCAGGCCCGGAAGAGTCTTCCGGGAATGTACGGCTGTACCGTCTGGCAAAGTCCGACAGCTGTACGGCTTTCTGAAGACTCCGGAAATAGTTGCCAAGCTTTCCGCGGATATGAAAGTACGAGCCGAGATTCACGGCGATGACCGCCATCAGCACAAGAATTCCGGCCGATGGTGAAAAAAGGAAAAAAACAATCGAAGCAAGGAAAGCTGCGCAGGCCGCTGCAGAAGGCAGACAAGAAACCGG
Organism: uncultured Lachnospiraceae bacterium; assembly: GCA_900314255.1. Taxonomy (GTDB): domain Bacteria; phylum Bacillota; class Clostridia; order Lachnospirales; family Lachnospiraceae; genus UBA4285. The sequence goes on from OMUP01000045.1 coordinate 28,019, forward strand.
TTTCAGACTTGTCAGCGTGTCCAGATATTCGTAGAGAGACAGGACATCCCGTCTGTCGGAACGCAGCCTGCTGCCGCGCCGCAGATTCTCAAAACACTGATATGTTTTTTCCCGCCGGGAAGAATCATTTTGAAATTCACCGGCCAGACTGTCAAGATCCGCAGCTTTCTTTGATGCCATCAGCGGAAGCCGCAGTGATGTGTACAAATATTCCCGTCCTGCCGGCGAAAGCCCTGTGTCAATGGCATCAAAGATCCGGTCCATTTCAAGATCCGACCACGTCAGATCGTCGACATAAAACATCTCCGGGTCTGCCATGTGTCTTGACCTTGCCCGGCTCCCCGCGTGCTTCCTGCAGTTTTCCGTGAGGCGGCTCGTTGACAGACTGCCAAACTGCCGGTTATACATTTCTGTTTTTTTGCGGGCATCTCCCCGTTCCTGCCGGACCGCGAGCACAGCGATCACGGCAGTCAGAATAAGAATGAGTATGACTGGTGTCATTTGTTCTCCATACAGCAAAGGGCGGCTCAGGAATCCCCGAGCCGCCCCCGATTCTTCATGAATATCGTATCATCACTTGCCCGGATACGTCACAGCCGCTTCCACGTCATATCCGTCAAGAAGCTTCCGGCCTTCAAGACCTGCAAGCTCAATCAGGAAAACGCACTTTACGACTTCGCCGCCCAGCTTTTCTACCAGTTTGATGGCAGCCTGAGCTGTTCCGCCGGTTGCGATCAGATCGTCAACAATGACAACCTTCTGCCCCGGCTTGATGGCATCCTTGTGGATCTCGATCGTCGCAGTGCCATACTCGAGATTATAAGACTCGGAAACAGTCTCTGCCGGAAGTTTCCCCGGCTTGCGGACAGGCACAAATGCCTTGTGAAGGTTGTAGGCAATCGGCATGCCGAAAATAAAGCCGCGGGACTCAGAACCGACGATCACGTCGAAATCGGTATCGCCGATCAGCTTCGTCATCTCATCGATGCTGAGCTTCAGCCCGTCCGGATCTTTCAGAACCGTCGTAATGTCGCGGAACATGATTCCCTTCTTCGGGAAGTCCGGAATTGTTCTGATATAATCTTCGAGTGTCTTCATATGCGTAAATCTTCCTTTCTTCAGGAATTTATCTTCATGCAGGCTTATCGTACCACACGCGCAGATTATTGAAAAGGCAAAACAAGCCAGTCATCCGCGCAAAATTATCAGAATGTCAGGCAGAAGGTTCATCCGGCTCGTCAAACTCGGCACGCACAAAATATCCGCGGTTTGTCTCTCCCACCTCTACAACAACACCATGTGTGGAATGAAGCCTTTCGGTCTTTCTGTAATTCGCACTCATCGCGACAGCCGGCTCGATTGTATAGTAGTAACTACTCATGAGCTTTCCTTCGGTGATCTCAACTTTGTCTCCTTTTTTTACAAGCCCGGGCCTGGCCATCGTAAAATCCATCTGCCGCTTCAAAAAATCACCTCCTATTAATACTACAATCCGATCTTTTCGAGCTTTTCTTCCGTAAATGCAAGGAGGCGCCGTTTCAGCAGTTCATCCTCCTCCCTGCTCAGATCCGGATCCCTGCGGCGGACTTCGTCCACCGCCTCCGCCGCTTCTTTCAGAATGTCAGAGTCTGCATATATGTCACCTGCTGAAAATGCGAATTCGCCGCTCTGCCGGTCACCAAAAAACTCACCGGGTCCCCTCAGCTTCAGATCTTCTTCCGCTATCTTAAACCCATCATCCGTGTGAACAAGGATTTCGAGTCTCTTCATGGCCGCCGGGCTTTTGTCATTGGTTACAAATACACAATAGCTCTGCTCGCTTCCTCTTCCAACCCGTCCTCTCAGCTGATGAAGCTGGGCAAGTCCGAATCGGTTGGCGTCCTCAATCACCATGACGGTTGCATTGGGAACATTTACCCCGACCTCAACCACAGTGGTCGATACGAGAACGTCGATATCCCCATCGGCAAATGATTCCATAATCGAATTTTTTTCGTCAGATTTCATTCGTCCGTTGAGCATTCCAACCTTTGCTGACTTTCCGAACTTCTTCTGTAATTCCTTACTGTAATCAGTTACATTTTCCGCATCAATTTCAGGATTCGCTTCAACCATCGGACAGATCACGTACGCCTGCCGTCCTTCCTGAATCTTTCCAGAAAGGAATCTTTCGATTTTAGGCCGTTCTTCGCGACCGACGACAGCATTCAGAATCCGCTTTCTTCCGGCAGGAAGCTGGTCTATAACGGAAATATCAAGATCTCCGTACAGAATCAGCGCGAGCGTTCTCGGAATCGGCGTAGCACTCATAACCAGAACATGCGGATCGTCTCCTTTCCCGGAAAGAGTTGTCCGCTGTTCAACGCCGAAACGATGCTGCTCATCCGTTACAACCAGCCCGAGATGTGCAAATGAAACCTTGTCCTGAATGAGCGCCTGTGTTCCGCATACGATCTGAATAGTGCCATCTGCAATCTGTTCCTGTACTTCGCGCTTGCGTTTCGGCGTGAGAGACCCAGTCAGAAGTTCGACAGATACCAGAATCCCGGCCTGTTCCAGAATGGAAGACAGTGTAGAGTATTCCTGCCTGGCAAGAACTTCAGTCGGTGCCATGATTGCCGCCTGAAAGCCAGCTGCCGCCGCATTGATGAGCGCCGCCGCCGCCACAATGGTTTTTCCGGATCCAACGTCACCCTGCACCAGCCGGTTCATGACAGAGGGTCCCGCCATGTCCGCCTCAATCTCAGACAGTGTCCGCTTCTGCGCTGCCGTGAGTTGATACGGAAGCGATGCGAGCAGTTTTTCCTCCCAGTCTGACCGTGGAATGACGTGCGTGTTCGGCCTCTGTGCCTTGCTGTCTTTGAGTCTAGACACAGACAGAGCAAACAGAAAAAATTCCTCAAATATCAGTCTTCGGTGCGCCTGCAGAAACTCTTCCCGGTTCTTCGGAAAATGGATGGTGCGGACGGCAAAATTATACTCTGCCAGTTCCTTCTCCCGTCGCAGCCATCTCGGAAGCGGATCCTGCTCAAGCTGCTCCTCGCACAGTTTAAGCGCCTCCTTCACGTACCGGGTCATCTGCGTATTGGAAATCCCTCTGGTCAGAGGATACTTTGGATGATAGACTCCGACCTGCTCCTGAAACTCAGAAGGCTGCCACATGACAGGCTGTTCCAGCACTCTCTGCCCGTTCTTCGCAGAAAGATATCCCCGGAACACAAACCGCTGTCCGCGGATAAGCTTCGCTTTCAGATATGGCATGTTAAACCAGTTGGCCTTTATCCCATTCCCATCCATATCCCGCACAATCACCGAAACGACACTGAAATGTCCGGCGCGGTACAGCTGCACCCCGCTGGCAATCACGCCGTCTACCGCGATTGTATGGCCTTCATTTTCTTTCGTGATGTCTTTCACCAAAACAGGCTTTTCATATACATCGTAGTCCCTTGGATACAGATGTATCAGGTCCTCAGCCGTGTATATGGAAAGCCTGTTCAGGATGGAGGCCGTTTTTTCACCGACCCCCTTTAATTCTTTGATATCCATCTCACTCCACAGAGACGATGTAATAGTAAACCGGCTGGCCGCCGTTCTGCAGTTCGACTTCCAGATCCGGGAAATGTCCGCGGACCTTCTCAGCCATCATGTCGGCATCCTGTTCCATCACATCCTTGCCGTAATACAGTGTGATGAGTTCGGATTCGTCCTTCTTCATGGACTCGATCATGCCGATCAGCACATCTGTGATATCGCTTCCGACCGTTGTGAGCCCCGCGTCAGTAAGACCCATCATGTTGCCCTTGAGAATCCTTCTGCCGTCGATCGTCGTATCCCGGACAGCATACGTGATTTCGCCGGACTGAACATTGCTGATTGCATCATTCAGGGCTTCGACATTCTCTGCAGCCGAGCGGGTCGGCTCGAAGCCGATCATAGCCGCGATGCCCTGCGGAATCGTACGCGTCGGGATGACAATGAGTTTCTTGCCGCCGATCAGGCCTGCCGCCTGCTGGGCCGCCATGATGATATTTTTGTTGTTCGGAAGAACAAAGATCGTTTCAGCATTAATTGCCTCTGCAGCATCCAGAATGTCCGCCGTGGACGGATTCATTGTCTGGCCGCCCATGATGACCTTGTCACAGCCAAGTCCTTTGAAAATTTCACCGATTCCGGCTCCGGCCGCCACCGTGACAAATCCAAACTTCTTGCTCTCCGTGTTCTCTTCTTCCTTTGAATCAGCCAGCGGTGCTTCCATCGGAATCGTCTCACCGGCTCTGGCTGCCTGAATCTCAGCCTGTGATACAATCGACTCAGAGTGCTCTTTGTACAGATTGTCAACCGTGACACTGCTGATCTGGCCGTATTTCAGTCCGCTCTCGATAACATCGCCCGGGTGGTCGGTCTCAACATGAACCTTCACCGTATCAGCCGCAGCGACGACAACAGCCGATTCTCCGACTGACATGAGATATGCCTTGAAGTTGTTCTTAACGGCATCCGTAAACGGCTTTTCCGGCTCCAGAACAAACTCCACTCCGTACGGAAAACGCAGCTTCGGCTGCTTCTCCTCTTCCTTCTTCTCGATCGGTGTGTCGAGCGAAAAATCTGTAATCCTGCCCGCCAGCGCGTCAAGCATTCCGCGGAGAATCACAACAAGTCCCTGACCGCCGGAATCCACAACACCAGCTTCCTTGAGAACCGGAAGCATCTCCGGAGTTTTGGAGAGAATATATTCGGCATGCTCGATGATCTGTGTGAGAGCCGTCTCCATATCATCGGTCTCATCACCGATAACAGCAGCCTTGTCCGAAACCGCCTTCGCAACAGTCAGGATCGTTCCTTCCTTCGGTTTCATGACAGCCTTGTAAGCAGTTTCCGTCGCCCGGAGCGTCGCAGCTGCCAGATCTTTCACGCCAATCTCTTCCATATCGCGGATTTCTTTCATAAAACCGCGGAAGAGCTGAGAAAGAATAACGCCGGAATTTCCCCGTGCGCCGCGCAGAGAACCGCTCGACACAGCCTTTCCAAGTGTGCGGAAAGTCGGGCTGGCAATCTCAGCCGCTGCATGAGCAGCCGACATGATCGTCATGGTCATATTGGTACCGGTATCGCCGTCCGGAACCGGGAATACATTCAGGTCGTTGATCCAGTCTTTTTTTAAGTCCAGGTTCTTGGCACCTGCCAGGAACATATTTCTTGCAAGTTCAGCATCAATTGTCTTAACTGACACGGTTTTATCTCCTTAACCTCAGTATTCTCAGTCTATCACGCGCACACCGTCAACATAAATATTGATCTTTCGGATCTTCAGTCCGGTGAACTCTTCGACCTTGTATTTTACATTCTCAATGAGGTTCTGGCAGACCGTCTCGATACTGACTTCATATGCGACAATCACATGGAAATCGATGGTGATCTGGTTTTCGTCATCGATGGCCACCTGAATCCCGCGAGTCAGCGATGAGCCCTTGAGCAGCTTGACAAGGCCGTCCTTCATGCTCACTGCCGCCATGCCGACGATACCGAAGCATTCAATCGCTGTCGTACCGGCATACTGCGCGATTACGTGAGGATCAATCGAAATCCTTCCGTAATTTCCTTTCAGTTGTCCTTTCATGCATTTCCTCAATTCTGCCTCTGTCGCGTTTAAGGCAACGCTTCAGCAGGCTGGCTTTTCTTTTTTTCGCTGCATGCACGCAGCAGTATGTTCCTACTCTGAAACTGTTATTATTATAATCAATTCGCGGTTTGTATGCAATTCAGACTGTGCGATGCCAGCCTGATGACATGAGGGTGACGTTCTCCGGTAAGCCAGTCTACGTCATCTGTGATCCATTCCATGATCTCAAGCATCCCGCTCTCCCATTTTACCGTCTGGTCATGCTCCTCTTTCGTCTCTGGTGTCTCCATCGTGACGTCAATCTCATCATAGCCGAATATATACCGTCCCGCATTCCAGATCGAGAAATTACTGTCCGGTCCCGGATCTGTTTTACCTCCGCGGGCAGCAATAAGGCCGTCGTGTCTTCTCTTGTATTCCTCCTGAAAATCTTCTCTCAGCTTTGTTGCAAATACACGGTGGCGGATCAGCTCCTTGTTCTTTCGCACAATTCCGAAATCATGGTACATCAGCCGCATGCCGTCTGCAGGCTTTGCGATCCATTCCGCGCATCCGGAAAATTCATCCGCAATTTCTGCCGCCGCTTTTATGGCATCAGCACAAACTTCGCCATCCGGCGTTTCACAGTATCCGAAAACCTGCTGTCCCATTTGCCATAAACTGAAGTTATCTGCCTGCATTCTGTCAAGAAGTTCTGTGATATCATCCCACTTCTGTCCGAGCATCCGGCGGAACTCGCCTTCTTTTTCTTCCCGTATTGTCAGTGCAAATGCATTTCTTTTCATAATCCGCAACCTCACCGTTTTTTGAATCAGATGGCAGAAATCGCCATGTTCTCTTTCTACTTCTTTTTCCTGCTGATTATATCGTAATTTGAACGTCTGCGGGTGTAAAGCATCAATAATTTCCGGTCAAAACGGCCTTTGGCAGCTCTCGCATCGCTCAACGGAAATTCGCATTTCCGCGGCGCTAAAGCGTCGCTTCATGCTCATTTCCGTTGCCGTGCTTGAAGCAAGAGCAGTTTGGCCTGCAAGCAGTCCAACTGCTCTTCGCTTCGGCACTGGCTTATGCGCTAAAAAAAATGTCTCCCCGACATTTGCCGGGGAGACGTAAGTTACTACATATAATCGGAACGATTCAGGTGAATCAGTCAAGCTTCGGGCCTGCAGCAACCAGAGCCTTGCCGGCTTCGTTGCCTTCGTACTTCTTGAAGTTCTTGATGAATCTTGCAGCAAGATCCTTTGCCTTCTCATCCCAGTCGGCCGGATTCTTGTAGGTATCTCTCGGATCCAGGATGGTCGGATCAACGCCCGGAAGTTCGGTCGGAACCTCGAAATCGAAGTACGGAATCTTCTTGGTCGGAGCCTTGGCAACGTCGCCGTTCTGAATAGCGGTGATGATACCACGGGTATCCTTGATGGAGATTCTCTTGCCGGTGCCGTTCCAGCCGGTGTT
>OMUP01000051.1 GCA_900314255.1 uncultured Lachnospiraceae bacterium
ATAGTATTTGTGTTGGCGCAGGCATTTTGCCAGACGGACCATGTTGGGATTACCACCGGACAGTGATATTACCACGGCCACTTTATCAGGCCGCTCATCAAAGGACGCCATTGCATGATCACTGGGGCCATCTTCGTACATACTGAGAATTCCAATTGAATTCAATTTGAATGCAAATATTCTGGCCTCTGCCGCGGCAATTCCTGTTCCATAAATTTCCACAATGCTGCTGCAGCGTATCTTTTCAACTACCGAATTGATAACTTTCTCATCAAGAGTTGATCTTGTATTGTCTAAAGCACGCTGATACATACATGGAATTTTCGCTATCAGGTCAGAAATCGTATCACCTTCATGAACAGGATCTCTTGCCAGCATAGCCCGGTTCTTACATAAGACTTCATATTCATTTCCTAGCGCGCCGATAAATTGCTGAAAGCTCACGAAATTAAGCTTACGCAAAAATCTGGATATCGTAGCCCGGCTAATATTCACTTGAGCAGATAGCTGTTTCTCAGTAATAGTTGTTGCATTTCTCACATCTGACAATATAAAATCAGCGAGTCTGGATTCTTTCGATGTAAAGTGCTCCTTATTCTTCAGCTTCCTTAAAAGTGACTCCATATTGGTGTCTCCATAAATAAAAGACTGCAGAAAAAGAGAATTATCCTTCTCTGCAGTCCGGTCAGCTGTTTCTTTTTCGCTCAGTTCACCGAGATCCGGAACACAACCGGATTCTTCGTGGTAAATGTCCGCCCCGCGTCAATCGCAAGGCCCTTCTCATCCCGCGTAAAGGAAGCCGGGCCCGTATCCCCCAGGAGTTGAACCTGCCGGATCTGACAGAACATATCCGGACCGTTCCCGGAGAACTCCGGGATCTTCGCAAGACTGCGGATCAGGAATCTTCCGTCTTCCGGCGCTCTCATGCAGATCGCGTACACATTGCCATGATTGCTTGTGAAGCGGAAGTCCTGCGGCGTGTAGATCTTGTCGTTCTTGTCGGAGAACTGTCCGCCGGCCTGCTTTGTCGGTCCTTCCTGGCATACGCGCCACGGGCGGCTGCCGTACACCGCCTCGCCATTGACCGCGAGCCACGCGCCGATCTCCCGCAGAACCGATACGTCCTGGTCTGTGATCGTGCCGTCCGCCTTCGGTCCGACATTCAAGAGCATGGTGCCGTTCTTGCTCACTACGTCCGCAAGGTCGCAGAGCAGGCTCCACGGCTTCTTGAAATCATTGCCTTCCGTGTAGCACCAGGAATTCTTGGCGATGGCGGTGTCTGTCTGCCACGGGTAACTTGTCACGTCCGCGAACTGACCGCGCTCCACGTCCACCAGCGCGCTGCCGAACGCGCACGCGTCGTGCTTGTACGCCACCAGAACTTCCTGACCTTTTTCTGCCGCCCGGTTGTAGTAGTACGCCATGATCTTACGCAGATACGGCTTGCAGGCCTCCTCCTGGATCCACCAGTCAAAGTACAGCTCCCGCGGTTCGTACCTGTCGATGATCTCGCAGGTGCGGATGACCCAGTCGGTCAGGAAAAGTTTAACCGTCGGATTATTCTCCGGATCCGGGAGGAAGCGGACATCCGTGTGGTCTTCCGGTTCGTCTGCTGCCGGCCAGTAGAAGCCGCCCGGCTCATTGTAGTTTTCCGGATCCGTCTTGTCCTCCCCGCATGTGCGCCCCGGGTGCATGAACCAGTAGTGCTCGATGCGGTGGCTCGACGCGCCGGGAATCAGCCCCTGGCGCAGTTCTTCGCGCGTCAGCTCGCCCAGATAGTCCCGGTGCGGCCCCATCTCAGCCGCGTTCCAAGCACTGAGCTCTGACGCGTACATCTGGAATCCGTCGTGATGCTCGGCCACCGGCACCACATAGCGCGCCCCCGCCTCCTTGAACAGCTTCACCCACTCCGCGGCGTTGAACCGTTCCGCCTTAAAAGAGTCAATAAACGTCTTGTACCCATATGTGTCCTGCGGGCCGAAGACCTTGCGGTGGTGCTCATACTCCGGCGTCCCCTCCCGGTACATATTGCGGGAATACCACTCATTCCCGAACGCCGGGACGGAAAATACTCCGAAGTGAATAAAAATCCCGAACTTCGCATCCCGAAACCACGCCGGTGTCTCGTGCCTTGCGAGCGACTCCCACGTGTCGCTGTACGGCCCCTCGTCAATGCACCGGTTAATCTCAGCCTTCCTGGCCTCTACGTCATAGCGCAGCATGACTCTTTTCCTCCTGCCGTCATCTTCAATTCGTCAAGTTCACAGATCTGCTGTCACTATAACGTAGTTTCCCGTTCATTGGAAGATGGAATCTGTAGAGTTCGTTACTGCCGGAAACCGATGAACTGGGGCAGATGGATATGCGGACTCTGTCAAAAGAATCCATATGACCTCCCGCAGAAGAGGGCCAACACTCCGGGGCCGTTACCGCGTCCACCGCCGGGAAAACCCACGGTTTTAACCATGGGGACGAAAGATACTATATAAAAAAATCCCTCCCACAGGCCTCTTCTTAAGCCTGCGGAAGGGATATCTTTCCATCACTGTGCCCGGGTCCAGTCAGCCGCCTCTTACTCCACAGCTGCTTTCCAGAGCCCGTGCAGATTGCAGTACTCATAGACGGCAACCGGCTCCTCGCCCTCTGCCAGCGCGAACTCGGCGGCCGGCGCATCGCCCGGCTTCAGATCCCGCTTCTGGAATCCCGTCTTTGTCTCCAGCACGATGAACTGGATGTAGTGCTCCGGAAGCATCGGGTGATCCACCGATCCGACGCGGACCTTCACCGTCCTGCCCTCGACCGTGACCACCGGGACGTGCTTCTCCGTCGCCGCATCCGTGGTGTTCGGAACCAGCTCCGTCATCGGATCCCCGCAGCACTTCGGCGTGCACGCCGTCTTCTCCGTCAGAAATGTCACAAAATTCCCGCACTTCATACATCTGTAAAACTGCATAGAAACCTCCTCACGAATCGCCCCCGAAAGCGGCATGCTTCCGGCTCTTTTCACAATCCATTATCGCATCCGCCGCGGGAAATGTATAGGGAAACTGCGGTTTCATGAGAATTTTACAAACCGCGGCTCTCCCCGTCACTTTCTGGCGGCTGCCTTTGAGGACGCCGGGCGGACGGTCTTCCTCACGCCTTCACGGCTGCCGGAACTCCCCTTTTTCTGGCTATCCCGGCCGGCGCCGTACTGCTTCCCGTAATATTTCCCGTAGTACTTTCCGTAATACTTGCCGTAGTACTTTTCCTTTTTGTAGTTCACCTTATTCAGGACTACGCCCAGGATCGGGCATCCCGTCATCTCAAGCTGCGCCAGCGCCTTCTTTGCAAAGCGGTAGCTCGTCTCACCGCTCTGCACCACGAAGATACTGGAATCACAGGACTTCGCGACAACCGCGGCATCGATGACCGTCCCGATCGGCGGCGTGTCGATGATGATGTAATCATAATAGGTCTTCATGACCTTCAGCGTCTTCTGGAAGTACTCGTCCTCCAGGAGAAGCGTCGGACTCGGTGCCATGTCACCGGACGGGATCATGTCCAGATGCGGAACATTCGTGTGAAACAGAACTTCCTCGATCTTCGCGTTGCCGCTCAGATACAGCGACAGGCCCGCCGTGCCGCGCTGCAGCTTCTGCGTCCCGACATGCGCCGGCTTGCGCATGTCCGCATCGATGTGAAGCACCTTTTTGCCCGCCTGTGCCAGAGCCCTGGCAAGTTCAAAACTTATCTCGCTCTTGCCCTCTCCTGACACGGTACTTGTGACCGTGATCGACTTGATATTCCGCCCCGCCAGCAGGACATTCGTCCGCAGCGTGTTCATCGATTCCTGATAGAAATAATCCGACTCGCCTGAGTCCCTGATCGTCAGTATTCCCTGTGCCACTTCCTGTCACCCTCGTCGAAATTCTGTAGTCCGTAGTCTGCCCGTATGCCGTCTTACCGGCGCTTTCCCGCATCCGCACCGCGGTCCGGCACACTCGCCAGCACCGTCAGATTCAGATACTTCTCCACGTCGTCCTCTGTCGTCATCGTGTCATTAACAAGCATCGAGACGACGATCCAGACAATCGCCAGCAGGATGCCGATAAGCAGTCCCACTGCCGTATTCTTCTTCACATTCGGGCTGCTCGGCTTATCCGCCACCTCACCTCCGGAGATGTTCGGCGTCGTCACCCCCAGCGTCTGCGTGATGTAATCCGATCCATTCTGCGAGATGGCGTTGACAATCCGCTGCGCCCGCTCCGGATCCGGATCCGAAGCGGTTATGATAAGGATCCTCGTATTCGTCGGATTGGTGATCGTGATCCGCTTCTTCAGCGCATCCTCCTCCATGGTCAGATTCAGATCCTGAATCGTCTCCCGGAGCACCGTCGGGCTTGTCATGAGCTGCGCATAATCCGACGTGAGCTGCGCACTCGCCTGCAGATTGGCAAGCGAAGACGACTTGCTGTCATCCGTCAGCACGATCACCTGCGCGGTCGACGTATACACCGGTGTGATAAAAAACCGGGAGATGGCGAATGCGACCGCCCCCGCCAGCGCCCCGGCCAGGATCACCAGCCAGATCCGGTGAAAGATCGCCCTGCCGACCTCCGCCAGATCAATCTCCACCACATCGTCATTGTCTCTCTCTGTCTGATTCCGTACACTTGCCATCTGGCTTTCCCCTCATATCTATGTATTACCGGACACTGGATCCGGCATAGAACTCATAACTCACAATTATCCGCCACTTTCGACGGGTTGGCAATAAAAATCCGGCGGGCTGTCTTCTCGCCGAATTTCCGGCTCACGAACTCAGCACACTCCCCGATGTGGGGCCGCCTGTCTTTCATGTTGTGAGCATCCGATCCGATAAAATCAACAAATCCCTTCTCCAGAGCCCTCAGGCAGAACATCTTCTGCTTCCAGCCGTCAAGCCCCAGCACACTGTTCGCATTCACCTGCAGACAGGCGCCCAGATCCTTCAAATCCCCCGCGAGCTTCCGGTCCGTATGCAGCGCCGCATACCGCTCGACGTGTGCCACGATCGGCGTGTACCCCGCCCGGATCAGTTCGTGGCAGCGCTCCCGGATGTGCCTCGCGCTGTCACCTCCGGAGAATTCCAGCAGCACATACCCCGTGCCGTTCATCCGATACCGGCCGTCCCGGTCCAGGAACTGCGTCATCACCGGATTGTCATGAAACTCGCATCCCAGAAAAAGCTGCATCTGCGGCATCACCGTGTCCACCGCCCGCTCCAGCCGCTCAAAGGAGCCCTGCACAACATCCCGCGGCGTCTCAAACATCCCCTGCCGGAAGTGCGGCGTCAGAATCACACTCCGGACGCCGTCCTTATACATCGTGTGCAGCATCCGCAGAGAGATCTCCAGAGAAGCCGCCCCGTCGTCCACTCCGGGGATCACATGGCAGTGCATATCCCAGATGTTTTGCACGCTTAAAACCGCCTTTCCCCAGCCGGAGGTGAAATAAATCTTCATGAACTTATATTATACCATACTTCACCATTTTACGCGGGAAAGAAAGTATTTCCAAAGCAGGAATAAGATCCGAAGCCGGCACTGCAGGAATCTTTTTCACTCCCTGAAGTCTTACTTCAACCATCTCCTGATGATTTTTCGGAATGACT
>OMUP01000010.1 GCA_900314255.1 uncultured Lachnospiraceae bacterium
TCCATGTTGATCAGCTGATATTTGAGGGAAGAACTTCCGCAGTTGATGACTAAGATATTCATGTGAACGTTAAACTCCTTTGATTACTTGTTTGCCTGTGCCTGAACAGCGGTGATGGCTACGACGCCTACGATGTCGTCCGCAAAGCATCCGCGGGACAGATCGTTGACCGGCATTGCAAGGCCCTGAAGAACCGGGCCGTATGCATTGGCCTTTGCAAGGCGCTGAACAAGCTTGTAGCCGATGTTGCCTGCCTCAAGGCCCGGGAATACAAGTGTGTTTGCATGACCGGCAACTTCGCTGCCCGGAGCCTTGGCTGCACCTACGCTCGGAACCAGAGCGGCGTCAAGCTGCAGTTCGCCGTCCAGCTTCAGATCCGGGTACTGCTCGTGAGCGATCTTGACCGCATCGGCAACCTTGGTCACATCGTCATGCTTTGCGCTGCCCTTGGAAGAATAGGAAAGCATGGCAACCTTCGGCTCGTCGCCGGTGAGCATCTTAAAGGACTCAGCAGAAAGGCCGGCGATCTCGGCAAGCTTTGCGGAATCAAAATCAGTGTTAACAGCGCAGTCAGCAAAAACGAACAGGCCGTTGTCGCCGAACTCGCAGTCCGGAACTTCCATCAGGAAGAAACCGGAAACGCTGTGGATGCCCGGCTTTGTCTTCAGCAGCTGCAGCGCCGGACGGATCGTGTTGCCGGTGGAATGGCAGGCACCCGAAACCGCACCGTCTGCATCGCCGCACTTGCACATCAGGCATGCATAGTACATATAATCAGAAGTCATCTGCTCTTCAGCCTTCTCCGGGGTCATGCCCTTCTTGGCGCGAAGCTCTACAAACTTGTCAATATATTTCTGTCTGTTCGGATCAGTGAACGGATCTACACAGGTAGCTCCGGAAATATCAAAGCCTTCGCTGTTCTTCTTGATGTCTTCCGGTCTGCCGATCAGAATGATATCTGCGATGCCTTCCTTCAGAATCTTCTCGGCAGCTTCGAAGGTTCTCTTGTCCATCGTCTCCGGAAGTACGATTCTCTTCTTCTCCTGCTTTGCTCTTTCCTTGATCTTGTCAATGAATGCCATGATAAGCGTTCCTCCTTCTTTTTGAGGCACATTAAAAAGACGGTTTTACACGTCCTGCTTGTGTAAGCCTTTACTATGCATTATAAACCCTTTTTGTCCTGATACAAGGTTGTGCATTGTTCAAAATTGTATGCAAAATCCCTGACAGGTTCTTTTTCACGCAGGAAAGCAATGCTCAGATGATGCTGTTTGCATGATATAATAGGCAGACAAATTTCCACACAGGAGGTTTCCATTGAAAGCAGTCGGTATCACAGCCGAATACAATCCGATGCATACCGGTCATATCTGGCAGCTTCAGGAAGCCAGGCGTTTGTCCGGTGCCGGCTGTACTGTAGTCGTCATGAGCGGCTTCTTTACGCAGCGGGGCACTCCGGCCATCCTTGACAAATACACCCGTGCCCGCGCAGCCCTTCTCTCCGGTGCCGACCTTGTACTGGAACTCCCGGTCGTGTATGCCACGGGATCAGCAGAACTGTTTGCGCTCGGCGCCGTGCGCACGCTAAAAGAACTCTCCGTTTCTTATCTGTCCTTCGGGTCAGAAAGTGCAGATCTTGCGCAGATGAGTCAGATTGCCCGCGTTCTGGCAGATGAACCGGAAAGCTATACATCCTGTCTGCGGGAAAGCCAGCGGCAGGGAAAGCCGTTTCCTGCCGCCCGGGAAGAGGCTGTAATTACATCGCTGAAATCACAGACCGAAACCGGTGCTTTGGCAGCAGACGTCAGTCATGACGCGATTCTGAAAATTCTCCGTTCACCAAATGATATTCTGGCGACCGAGTACATGAAAGCAGCTTACCGGGAAAATGCTTCTTTTATATATATTCCCGTAAAGCGTATCGGAGCCGGACACGACAGACCGGCCGATGAGGGCCACGATACTCCTGAAGATTTCACGGTGCCAGGTGCATTGTCGGCATCTGCCATCAGAGAAAAAATCAAGGAAGCATCCGGTAGTCTTCCGACCGGATCCGAAAGATTCCTGACTGCTCTTGCACCTTCTCTTGCGGACGGATTCCGGCGTGGTTCTTTCACGACACTTGATGCAGAAGATTTTGCACCGCTTCTTTATGCCAAGCTGGAAGATATCCTGTACCAGTCTGATTACAGTAAATCCAAGTCGGCTCAGAGGCTTACACTCTTTGAAGATATTTCCGAATCTCTTGCGATGCGGATCATCAATACCTTTGATCCGGCACTTTCCTTTTCGGAATTCGTCAGTTCCATCAAAAACCGCAGCATCACCTTCTCCCGCGTGAGCCGGGCTCTGTGCCATATCCTGCTTGGAATCACAAAGGAAACGGCTCTCCGGTACCGCGGCGCTCTGCCCTATATCCGGATTCTCGGCTTCACAAAAACCGGGCAGGAATATCTTCATGAATATGCTGCAAAAATATCCTGCCCCATCATCACAAAGACTGCTGACAATAAGGAATCATTTCCAGAAGACCGGCACGCAGCCAGTCTCTACCGCCAGGTGCTCGCAAAGAAAAGCGGGCAGAAATTTCCAGATGAATTCCATGCAGGAATCATTCGGATTTAAATACTTTCCTGCCGTGCGGAGCGTTCCAGAGCATCCTGCCACGGCTGCCACGTACTTTGAACCGTTATTTCTTTTTCAGCGGCCTCCTGCATGAGCAGCCAGAAGTAGCTGTCCTGCAGAGCATCCGCGAGCGGATACAGTCCGTCTTCTCCTCCGGCCACCGCTTCCATGCTTTCCATCAGCATGGCGATGGCCGTGTAATCTTCTTCATAAACCTGTTTGTCCGGGTCATCATCCGTCCCGATCCAGTTCTGATACCGGGTATTTCCCGAAAAATCTTCCTCACAAAATATCCGCCCGTTTTCCGTGTTTCTGGCATACAAAATATGCTGATCGCATATTTCTCCTCTCTCCCCCTGCAAAAGCAGATGATACCTTCTGATCGCCGAGTGATACTGAGCACTGTCAAAGTCATAGTCGGCGATTTTGCCATTTTCAAATTCAAAGCGGATAAAATCGCGTTCGCTCTTCTCGACAATTCCGTCACGGATCACGCCGGGCCTGCGGCCTGTCACAAGAAGAGGCTCCTGCATCCGTCTGCCGGTGATAACGGCCGTTTCAGAGCGCACCCGCAGCAGAAAGCGGATGAGACTCGCGCCGTGATATCCGTGCGCCCTGGAGAGTCTCATATAATACGGATCGCCGATTTTTCCGGAATCAGCCGCCTTTTTCACAGCAGCCAGCGAAGGATTCAGCAGATACTGCTCCGCCACCATCATGTGAAGCCTTCCGCTCACACTGTCGTACCAGAGCTGCTGCAGATCGTCTGGCGCGATTGCCGGCGGCGTCTCAACAAGCATTGGAAGTCCTGTATCCTCCAGCCGGCGGATCATGGCAAAATTTGCTTCTTTGGGAATCGCAAGGACAAGAAAATCCGGTTTTTCAGAGAGGCATTGCGCGAGGTCACTGCTGCAGCGGACATGTTCTGTTTCTTTCAGTGCGGCACATTTGTCTGGATTGCGGCAGTAAACCAGCGGTTCCGCGTAACTCTCCGGATGTTCTCTGGCCGCTCTTACATAGTACATGGCCCGCCATCCGGCGCCGATGATGACAAATTTTTTCTTCATTGTAATCCCCTTAAAAAAGGACCAGAAAGACGAACTGCCTCTCTGATCCTCTGCATACAGATGTTTTAGTTTTTAAAGCTGTGAAGCGGCGCCGGAATTCTTCCTTTGCGGCTGATGAAATTTTCACATCCGAACTGGTTCACCGGCATGATCGGCGCGTGGCCCATGAGGCCGCCGAATTCCGCGTGGTCGCCGACCGTTTTGCCGATAACCGGAATCAGGCGGGCAGCGGTCGTTTTCTGGTTCACCATGCCAAGAGCTGCCTCATCAGCGATGATTCCGGAAATTGTCGATGCTTTTGTGTCACCCGGTATTGCGATCATGTCAAGACCAACGGAGCAGACGCAGGTCATCGCCTCGAGCTTCTCGATCGTCAGCGCACCGGACGCAGCCGCATCAATCATGCCCTGATCCTCGCTGACCGGAATGAAGGCGCCGGAAAGACCGCCGACATAAGAGGAAGCCATGACGCCGCCTTTCTTAACCTGATCGTTCAGAAGCGCCAGCGCAGCGGTCGTGCCCGGAGCTCCGGCCTTCTCCACGCCGATTTCCTCCAGAATATCGGCAACCGAGTCGCCGATGGCCGGCGTCGGAGCCAGTGAAAGATCGATGATACCAAACGGAACGCCCAGACGGCGCGCCGCTTCCTGCGCCACCAGCTGTCCCACACGGGTTATCTTGAAAGCTGTTTTCTTGATCGTTTCGCAGAGAACCTCAAAGCTTTCTCCGCGCACGCTCTCCAGTGCGTATTTGACAACGCCCGGCCCAGAGACACCGACATTGATCACGGCATCCGGCTCTGTGACGCCCAGGAAAGCACCCGCCATGAACGGGTTGTCATCCGGCGCATTGCACAGAACAACCAGCCTTGTGCAGCCGCTGGAGTCCGAATCTTTCGTGAGTTCGGCTGTTTCCTTCACGATTTCGCCCATCAGGCGCACGGCATCCATGTTAATCCCGGTCTTGGTTGATCCGACATTGACCGAAGAGCAGATGTGCTCTGTGCAGGAGAGTGCCTTCGGTATCGAGCGGATCAGCAGCTCATCGGAAGGCGTCATTCCTTTTGAAACGATGGCGGAATATCCGCCGATAAAGTTGACCCCTACCGCAAGGGCTGCGCGCTCGAGTGTTTTGCAGATCTCAACATAGTCATCCGAGGTGTGGCAGCACGCCGCGCCGACAAGCGATACCGGTGTGATCGAAATCCGCTTGTTGACGATCGGAACGCCGATCTCCCGGGCAATCTCCTCGCCGGTTGAGACAAGATCCTTTGCATAGCTCGTGATTTTATTGTAGATTCTGCTGCAGACATCGGAAAGATCCGGGCCGGCGCAGTCCAGAAGACTGATTCCCATCGTGATGGTGCGGACATCAAGATTTTCCTGCTCGACCATCTTGTTGGTCTCAGCGACTTCCATTATGTTGATCATGATCAATGCCTGTCCTTTCTATCAGATTCTGTGCATACTGTCAAAAATCTCTTCCCGCTGGCACTTGATCTTTACGCCGATGGAATTTCCCAGGTCCTCGAGCTCACTCACAACGGTGTCAAAAGACTTCACGGATCCGGAGACATCGACGATCATCATCATATTGAAATAACCCGACAGAATCGTCTGGGAGATGTCCAGAATATTGATATTGGCGTCGGCAAGATATGTGCAGACTTTTGCGATGATTCCGACGGTATCCTTGCCCACTACTGTGATGATGCACTTCTTCATGACTTTCATCCTCCCTGATGATTTACATTTCAACGATTCCCGACGGGACGTCTCTGCCGGCCACGCGGATGTCGAAATCCTTTGCCCTGTATTCATTGTCCGCCAGATCGATTTCCTGGCGCACAGCCTCATAGGCCAGTCTGTCGTAATTGTTCTCCTTCGAGAGATGCCCGAGAAATACTGTCCGGATCCGGTCATTCAGCACGCTGCTGATGAGTCTCCCGCCGGCCTCGTTGCACAGATGGCCTTTCTTGCCTAATATTCTCTGTTTCAGATAGTACGGATACGGTCCGACCTCAAGCAGATTGATATCGTGATTGGCCTCGATAAGAAGCGCGTCTGCGTCCTTAAGGTTGTTTACCGTGTAATCGGTGTAGATCCCGAGGTCTGTGCACACTCCTGCTTTTCTGCCGCCGCAGCTCACCGTATACGCGACCGGTTCCGCCGCGTCGTGCGATATGGCAAATGAATGAACCGTCAAATCTCCTACCTTCACGTTTTCATCAGCGGCAACCTGCCGGAACAAATCGGCCGGTATCTCCCCCAGTGACGTCGTCTGCCGGATACCCTTCATCGTGCCGAGCGTCGTGTAGATCGGAATCCCGTCCTTGCGCGCGATCACGCCCAGTCCCTTGATATGGTCCGAGTGCTCATGCGTGACAAATATCGCATCAATATCCGCCAGAGAAAGCCCCGCCAGTTTCAGGCCGTCTTCTACTTTCCGGCGGCTGATACCCGCATCGATCAGAATATGGGTATCATCTGATCCGATATAAATACAATTTCCGCTGCTTCCGCTGGCGATGCTCATCATGCGCATGAACGTTTCTTCCTCCCGTTTCGCATAACATTAGCATAGGTTCAGCAATTTCTCAAGCTGGGCTTTTGTGTGCTCCGGATCTCCGCCGTTGTCGATGATCTGACTGCAGATGGAACGGAACTTTTTATCGGAAAGCTGATTCTTAAGAATGCTGTCGATCTTTTCATCGCTGTATCCGCGGGAAGCTTTCAGACGCTCTCTGCGCACGCTTTCCGGGGCATAGACGTACCAGAATTCATCGCAGATCGTCTCATAGTGATCCTCATACAGCAGCGCCGACTCCACGAAGAAATATTCTGTTTTGCCCGCGATCTGTGCTTCTGTCACTGCGTTGAACACCCGCTTCTTTACCATCGGGTGGATGATACTCTCCACCAGTGCTTTCCGGCGTGAGTCTTGAAAGATGATCAGTGCCAGTTTCGGACGGTCGATCTGGCCGTCATTTTTCAGAATTGAATTTCCGAAAAGCGCTGTAATTTCCAGATATCCCGGCTCTCCCGGGGCCATCAGTTCCTTTCCGACGGCATCTGTCTGAACAGCCGGAAATCCCATATTTTTAAGGATTTCCGTGACTGTGCTCTTTCCGCTCCCGACACCGCCTGTAAGTCCGATTACCTTCATGACTCAGTGTGCCTCCGCCCAGTTTTGTCCTTCGTTGATATCGATCTCAAGCGGTACCTTCAGATCTGCTGCGTGCGTCATGCACTCGGTAAGGATCTGCTTTACAGCCTCTTCCTCGCCCGGCGCCGTCTCGACAAGCAGCTCATCGTGAACCTGCAGGACAACCCTGGACTTCATGTGACTGGCCGCAAGCGACTGGCTGACGCGGATCATAGCGATCTTCATGATGTCCGCCGCAGTGCCCTGAATCGGAGCATTCATGGCGACGCGCTCGCCGAACTGCCGGCGCATGAAATTGCTGTCCTTTAGTTCCGGGATCGGGCGCCGCCGTCCGAACATCGTCACCGAATATCCCGTCTCCCTTGCAGAAGCCACCAGCCGGTCGATATATTCCTTCACCTTCGGATAGGTCTTGAAATACTGCTCGATATAATGTTTTGCGTCATTCCGGGAGATGCTCAGATCCTTGGAAAGACCGAAAGCACTGATTCCGTAGATGATGCCGAAATTCACCGCCTTTGCGTTGCGGCGCTGCTGCGCCGTCACTTCATCAAACGGCACATGGAACACCTGTGACGCTGTGATCCGGTGAATATCCTTCTCGGACCGGTATGCCTCAATGAGTTTCTCGTCGCCGGACATGTGCGCCATGATGCGCAGTTCGATCTGCGAATAGTCCGCGTCAATAAATGTATATCCCTCCCGCGGGATGAACATTTTCCGGATCTGGCGGCCCAGATCCTGCCTCACCGGAATATTCTGCAGGTTCGGATCGGATGAACTGATCCGGCCTGTCGCCGTCACCATCTGGTTAAAATGGCAGTGAATCCGCCCGTCAGGCGCGATATAGCCCGGAAGGCCGTCTGCATAAGTCGATTTCAGCTTACTGTAAGTCCTGTATTCCAGAACATCGGCCACAATCGGATAGTCTTCCGAGAGTTTCTCGAGTATATCCGCAGAGGTTGAGTAGCCGTTCTTGCCTTTTTTCCCGTTTGGTATTTTAAGATCTTCAAACAAAACCGAAGCCAGCTGCTTCGGAGAGTTCAGGTTAAAAGACTTTCCGGCCTCTTCATAGATCTTTTCCGTGAGAGAATCAATCTTTTTCCCGAGGCTGTCTGCATATTCCTTCAAGGAATCCGCGTCAATTCTGACACCTGTCTTCTCCATATCATAAAGAACAAAGACCAGCGGCATCTCCAGATCCTCAAAGAGATCATACATGTCGGTATCTTTCAGACCCTGTCTGATTTTTCCGGCTGCCATCACCGCCGTCCAGGCGCGCTGCGCCGCATCCTCAATGCGCACCGGATCATCCGGCAGCAGATCTTCTTCCTTTTTCTTTCCGGCCGCCTTCGCCCGCTCTGAAAGAGACGGCAGCGGTGTATCCAGCAGCGCACCGGCAAGCACATCCGAGGTATAGGCACTCCTGGCCGGATAGAGCAGATAATCACCGACACTTACGTCAAACAGCGATTCCGTGCGCAGATTGGCCAGGAAAAGGTCCGTGAAGGCTCCAAGCTGCCCTTTCAGGTCAAGGAAGCAGAGATTTCTGTCTGAAGCGGCATCCGAAAGTTCAATCACCTTCCTGGCCAGATAACTGATCGTAAAATATCCGTCTGTCGGCAGAAAGAAGTTTTTCTCTCCCTCTTCCGGTGCCAGGGCCAGCCCGACAACTTTTCCGGAACAGATAAGGTAATTCAGACCAATCCGCCTGCCGTCTGAAAGAGCCTGCGCCTGCTCCCGGAAGAGCCGGTCAGCCTGCTCCAGCATATGAATTTCCTCCACAGGGCGGATTTTCGCGCCCATCTCCGGCGCTTTCGCGGTGTCTTGTGTGAAACGGTCCAGATATTTTTTGAAATTGAATTTTTTAAAATACGGGTATGACTTTTCATTAAAAAAGTTGCCTGTCACTGCCCCGGCAAGATCAAGCTCCACCGGCGCATCCGTACAGATCTTCGCAAGATCATAACTCATGCGGATCTGCGCCTCGTTTTCGGAAATGGCGCGGCGCACTTTTTCAGGCTTGAGCTCCTGTGCGTGAGCAATAACTTCATCAATGCTGTGATACTGCTGGATGAGTTTCGCCGCGGTTTTCGGACCGATTCCGGGCGCTCCGGGGATATTGTCGGAACTGTCTCCCATAAGCGCTTTTTCATCGATGAATTCTTTCGGCGTAACGCCAAATGTGTCCTGCACTTCCTGCGGCCCGTATTCTTCGACGATCGATTTTCCCTTGACGGTCTTCGGAATGGTAATCGTGACAGAAGAAGATGCCAGCTGAAGCAGATCACGGTCGCCCGACAGAATGGTCACATTCAGTCCTTCGCCGGCCGCTTTGAGGGCCAGCGTCCCCATCAGATCATCCGCCTCGTACCCTTCCTTTGAACGCGTCTCTATTTCCATGGCCGGCAGGAGCTCCTGAACCTTGCGGATCTGTTCGTGAAGTTCCGGATCCATAGGCTTTCTTGTGCCCTTGTATTCGGCAAACATTTTGTGGCGGAACGTCGGCGCTGATGTGTCAAATGTGACAATCAGATACTCCGGCGAGCGCTCGTCAAGGTAGCGGAACAATATGTTCAGAAAGCCCAGAATCGCGCCGGTTGGCTCGCCTTCGGCATTTGTCAGGTGAGGCATCGCATAGTAGGCCCGGTTCATGATGCTGTGTCCGTCTACGATCAGTATTTTTTTCTTCAAAGCAGTCCCCTTTACCACTGTTCCAGAAGCATCAGCGCCATAGCAGCAAGTGTGGCGATATCCGCAATTCCAAGTGCCAGAACCGACAGGTGCTCCCACGCCTCTTTCCGCCGCACTTCCGTCTCCATGTCGGCAAGCTGCTTTCTCATCAGCCCCTGAAAGTCATAATCCCGGATCAGCCTGAGCGATTCAGCATCCGTGTGCGGCAGCGTCTTTTTTTCCTTCAGGCCATACTCCAGAATGTCATACGTCATGAGTTCTTCCTGACAATTCCTGCAGTGCCTTACGTGGCGGATAAAATCCTTCATTTCTCCGTCAGAGAGTCTGCCGGAGACAAAGAGCGGAATGCTGCGCTGTACTCTCTCACAGTCTGTCTGATCCTTTCCGTCCATCGCAAAAACTCCTTATCCGGCGTGACGCCTCTTGGAACTCTACAAAAAAAGCCTGTGACTTACCAAGCGTAAATCACAGGCCGGACGGAATGCGGATGGCGGGACTTGAACCCGCACGATGTCACCACCAGCAGATTTTGAGTCTGTCGCGTCTGCCATTCCGCCACATCCGCACGCTCTGGTTACTTTACCACAGCTTGCGGGCAAAATCAACCGAGGAGCTGGTTGTACAACTCTTCGTATTTTTTCGCGGAATTCGTCCACGAGAAGTCGCGCGTCATGCCGCGGTCCACAATCCCGTTCCACTCATGGCGGTGATTGTAGTACACATCCTTAGCATAATTGATGATCCCGAGCATCTCATGTGCATTATAGTTGGCAAATGAGAACCCGGTTCCCGTGCCTTCATATTCGTTGTAGGCTTCTACCGTGTCTTTCAGACCGCCGGTCTCACGCACGATTGGAACCGTCCCATAGCGAAGGCTGATGAGCTGCGACAGACCGCACGGCTCGAAAAGCGAAGGCATCAGGAACGCATCCGAAGCTGCATAGATCTTGCGAGCCAGATCATCGGAGTAATAGATGTTGGCAGACACGCGGTCGTTGTATTTCCAGTCGTAATGACGGAACATGTTCTCATACCGCTCTTCACCTGTCCCGAGCACAACAAGCTGCACATCCTCCTGGCAGATCTGATCCATCACACAGTTGATGAGGTCAAATCCTTTCTGATCAGTGAGCCGGGAGACAATACCGATCATGAACTTGTCCTTGTCCTCTTTCAGGCCGAGTTCCTTCTGAAGAGCTACCTTGTTCTTCCACTTTTCTTTCCGGAACGTGATCTGATTGTAACGGGCAGGAATCTTTGCATCCGTCTGCGGATCAAAGAGCTGATAGTCGATACCGTTGACGATTCCGGACAGGCAGTTGCTGCGGGCCCGCATCAGTCCGTCCAGGTGTTCACCGTAAAACGGTGTCTTGATTTCCTCAGCATATGTCGGAGATACAGTCGTGACCCAGTTAGCATACACAATGCCGCCCTTAAGATAGTTGGCATCTCCATACGCCTCCAGCTTGTCTGATGTGAAGAAATAGTCTGGAAGGCCTGTGATATCCTTAACCTTTTTGAGATCCCAGATGCCCTGGAACCGCAGGTTATGAATTGTCATGATGGAACGGATTCCCTGGTAGAATTCACCGTCTGCAAACCGTTCATGCAGATATACAGGAATCAGCCCTGTCTGCCAGTCGTTGCAGTGGATGATGTCCGGGCGGAACCCGAGAACCGGCAGAGCGCTCAGAGCAGCTTTTGCAAAGAAGGCAAACTTCTCAATGTCCTCGTGAATCCAGCTGTACGGTTTCGGCCCGCCGAAGTAGAATTCATTGTCGATGAAGTAATACGTAACCCCGTCAACCTGAGCCTGCAGCACGCCCACATACTGTGTCCGCCATGCAAGATTGATGTAGAAATGTGTGATATATTTCATCTGATCCCTAAGTTCCTGCGGAATGCACATATACTTCGGAATCATCACTCTCACATCCAGTTTTTCTTTGTCGCAGTACTTCGGCAGCGCGCCGACAACGTCCGCCAATCCGCCTGTCTTGATAAAAGGCACAGCCTCAGAAGCCACAAGCAGAATGTTCTTCATGGTTTTCCTCCCGCTACTATCAATTATCGGCTGCACAACCGTCACGAATAAAAAAGTGCAGCCTCTCAGCTGCACTCATTATAGCATATCCTCTAAAGATAAACATCAATAAACTCTTCTCACATCCAGTACTGTGAAGGAGGAAATGTAGGAATACCGGACAATGTCACCCGGCTGGGTCGCATTCAGAATCATTCCGTTTCCGACGTAAAGTCCTACATGACCAGGGCAGAGAACCAGATCACCCGGCTGTGCATTGGCAAGTCCGACAGAGTAGCCAGCAGAAAGCTGTGCTGCAGATGTTCTCGGAATGCTGATGCCAAGCTGTGCATATACATACTGCGTCAGACCTGAGCAGTCAAATCCGGCCGGTGTTGTGCCGCCCCATACATAAGGAGTGCCGATATAGCTCTCGGCAATGGCAAGTGCCTGTGCTCCGATTGAAGTGTCAGACGATACGGTCGTACTGCTTGTATTTGAAGAAGATGAACTGCCGGAATCTGAACTATCCGTCGTCTTTGCTGTCTCTTCTGAAGCAGGCTCGGTCTGGGTCGGTGTTGTTGTCTGCTCTTGCGTGGTCTGTTCAGTCACAGTCTCTTCAGTCTGTGCCGGAGAAGTTTCTGCCGATGCAGTCGTACCGGACTGTGCCGCAGAACTGCTTTCAGCAGGTGAAGAACTGCTGCCGGATGAAGCTGACGCAGAAGAGCTGTCAGAAGAGCTGCTCGTTGTCGGATCCGCAAGACCTACCGCCGCAAGAATCTGCTGAGCGGTCTGCGCTGAACCGGCGGATGCTGCAGAAGTGGACTGTACTGCAGCGGCTTCCTTCGCAGCCTGTTCCTCTGCGGCCTTTTTAGCCGCTTCGGCAGCTGCTGCCTGAATCTGAGCATCCAGATCGTCAACCGAACCCTGTGCATCAGAAATCAATGTCTGCAGTTCCTGGCTCTTTTCAAGGCTTTCCTCGTAAGAAGCATTCAGAGCATCCTTCTGGCTGGTCAGCTGCTCATTCAGAGTTTCGATATCGCTCTTTGTCTGTGCCAGCTGTACCAGGCCGTCCCGGTCTGTCTGATAAATACTTGAAACGTAGCTGCTTTTCTTGAGAAAATCTGCAAAATCCTGAGAAGAAAGAAGGATTTCCGTAACGGACGAACCGGCCTGATTTTCATACATATACCGGATACGCTCGTACATCTTCTGTGTCTGCTCATCGGACTGCTGATTGACTTCATCAAGCTTTTGCTGATTGGCCTCAATCTGGTTATTCAGGTCTTCTGCCTGAAGCTCCAGACTGCTCATCTGCGTGAAAATATCCGTGAGCTGCTGCTGGAGATCGGATACAGTGGATTCCGCCTCCGCTTTCTTCTGCGTAAGATCCGATATGTCATCGGCCATTACACCGCATGCGGCAACCGAACTGATGGCAGCTGCCAGCATAAGGCTTCTGGAAAATTTCCGAAAATACATGATCACCTCATAAAATTCCAACAGATTTGTTACGAATTTATTTCAACATGTGTAACTATACTACTACATATCGTGTATTTCAACCCTTTTTTGAAGATTTGTCACATATCAGGAAATAAAAACGTAACATTTATGTAACATTCACTGTAAAAAAGGCTTGAATTATGATGAGGAATCTGTCTTTCGGGCCATTTCCCGCATTTCCTGAGCGCTTTCCCGGACAGCGCCTGTGATTCTTGTTCCGCCGAGAATCCGGGAAAGTTCCTCTATGATCTCGGGCTCTGAAAGCTTTTCAATCGTCGTGACCGTACGTCCGTTTACGACTGATTTGGCAATCCGGTAATGCTCATCGGACATCGCCGCGATCTGTGCAAGATGCGTAATGCAGATGATCTGATGCGATTTCGCCAGAAGATGAAGATTTTCGGCCACTTTCTGTGCTGTTCTGCCGCTGATTCCCGCGTCAATTTCATCAAAGATCAGTGTATCGGTCCCGTCTTTTTCTGCCATGCAGGTCTTGACGGCCAGCATGATGCGGGACAGTTCGCCTCCGGAAGCAGTCTTTTGAAGCGGATGCAGCTCCTCTCCCGGATTGACAGCAATCATAAAATTGACCGCATCCTGTCCGTTCTCGCCGGCCTGTGGAAGCTTTGAAAAAGCTGCTGTGAAACGATTGTCGAGGAAATTCAGGTTTTTGAGGCTCTTCCGGATTTTCGCGCACAGCTCATCCGCAGTTTTGCGCCGGATCTGTGTCAGCTTTTCTGCAAGACCTGTGATCTCCTTCTGCAGTTTCTGACTCGCTGCCATTTTCGTCTCGACAATTTGTGCTGCATTTTCTAGTTCCTGCAGTTTCTTTTCCTTCTGACTGCACGCCGCAAGAATATCCGGGATGCTCCGCCCGTATTTGTCTTTCAGCGCATTAATGGTGTTCAGCCGGTTTTCCGTGTCTGCCAGCGCCTGCTCGTCGTACTCATGCGTTTCCATGTAATCCCGCAGAGTTCTTGAAGCATCGGAAATGATCCCGTCCAGATCGTTCAGCAGCTTTTCGGCACTTTCAAGGTCCGGATCATAGGCCGCCGCTCTTGTTACGGCCTGAATGATCTGGCCGGAAAGATCCGAAAGATTTTCCGGAGCTTCCGCGAGCAGATTCTCCGCTTCCTTAAGATAGTCAAAAATCCGGGAGGCATTGGACATGCGACGGTAATCCGCCTCAAGCGATACATCTTCTCCTGGCTTCAGGTTTGCATTTTGAATTTCATCGATTTCAAACTGAAGAAATGAGATTTCTCTTGCTCTGGCTGATTCGTCCAGGGACAGAGCCCGGATCTCTTTTTGCAGATTGTGCAGTTCATGACATTTGTCATGGAGTGCCAGGCGGATGCTGTCCGCTTGCGGCGGGCAGAAAGAATCGATCAGGCGCAGATGTTCTTCAGGTGAAAGCAGGGCTGTGTTGTCGTGCTGTCCGTGAATGTCGATCAGCAGTCCTTTGATTTCACGCACCTGCGCAGCGGTAAAGGCAGCGCCGTTCACTTTTATGCGGGAGCGGCCGGGGCTGATTTTGCGCGCAATGATGACTTCGCCGTCCTGTACGTCGTCCACGCCAAGATCTTCAAGTGCCTTCCGCTTTGCGGGATCTTCCACGGAAAAGACAAGTTCAATCAGCGCATAGTCAGCACCTTTCCGGATAATCTCCGGACCGGATTTTCCGCCGAGTGCCATCTGAATCGAGCCGAGAATGATGGATTTCCCGGCTCCGGTTTCACCCGTCAGGATATTGAGCCCCGGGCCGAATTCCACTTCAGCTTCTTCAATCAGGGCAAGATTTTTAACATGAAGATTTGTAAGCATGAGTCCTCTTGACAAAAAGCAGGCAAGCCTTATTTCCCGAGAATTCCGCGGATTTTTTTCATCAGTCTGGCGACGCCCTCCGGCGTGTGTACGGCACACATGATCGTGTCATCTCCGGCAATCGAGCCGATGATTTCCTCAAACCGCAGTCCGTCGATCGCGGCTCCCACCGCCATGGCCATGCCGGACACGGTCCGGATGACCAGCAGATTGCCGGCCGAGTCCATGGAGACAAAGCCTTCCTTCAGCACCCGGACATATTTTTCATTGAGGTGCGGCTCGCTGGCATGATATTCCACATACCGCTGCCCGCCGTGCCCGTCGCCGGTCTTGGTCAGATGAAGCTCCCGGATATCGCGGGACACCGTGGCCTGCGTAACCTTCTGTCCGCCTTCATTCAGCGCTCTGGCCAGTTCTTCCTGGGTCCCGATAGAATTCTCGCGGATCAGCCTCAGGATTTCTTTCTGTCTGTCTGCTTTCATGATCCTTCCTTCTTGTGACGCTTTCCGGACTGAACACCTTCAGAGTTTCTCCCGAAGTCTCTGGACGAATCCGCAGCGGGTCGTGCGGACAAGCAGCGTCTCCTGGCTGGACTGGCGTACAATGATCTCGTCTCCTGTCTGAACATCAGCGCAGTACTGTCCGTCAAACCACACACCCCGGTCCGTGCGAATCCGGTTATCGCGGTCGCGCAGACGGATTCCGATTTTCGTATTCTCGTCGACAATGATGCTGCGCCCTGTCAGGGAATGCGCGCAGATCGGTGTTACCATCATGACTTTGGCCGATGGTTCGATGAACGGTCCGCCGCAGCTCAGGGAATACGCCGTGGAGCCGGTTGCAGTCGAGATAATCGCGCCGTCAGCCGTGTAACCGGTCAGAAAATCGCCGTTGATATAAATGTCAAAATCCATGACACGCATATCTTCCCGGCGGTTGAGGACGATGTCATTGAGAGCGCTGTTGTGGCAGCGCACTTTCCCGTTGCGGCGGACTTCTCCGTCAATCATCATCCTGTGCTCGATCTCATATTCGCCGGATGCCGCACGGCCGAGGACGTCAAACGCAGTGGTCCGGTCCGCGTCGGTGAGATAGCCGAGTGTCCCGATATTGATTCCCAGAATCGGAAGTCCTTTGACTCTTTTATCGCCGGCCGCCCGGATAAGTGTTCCATCGCCGCCAAGTGTTATGACGCAGTCAGTCTTTTCCGGCGTCTTCGTTTCGTCTGCATCCGGCTGCACGCATGTCGCCTTGCAGCCCATATCCTGCAGACAGTCAGCAACCCGTTTTGTGAACAAAAAGCCGGGATCTTTTGTCGCATTGGTAATAATCAGAAAATTCTTAAGAGGCTGTGCCATTTTCTCACCTGTCAAGTTCTTCGTGCGCCGCCGTCACAATCATTTCCGGCAGCCGGTGCGGCGGAAGCTGAATGCCGCCTTCGTTTCCGTTTTCAACGATGTGGCACAGATATTCGATATTGCCCTCCGGGCCTTTGATCGGGGAATAATCCAGATTTACCACCTGAAATCCGATGGACGCGGCAAATGAGAGCACAGAGTGAATGACCTCCAGATGCACAGCTTTATCGCGCACGACACCGTGCTTGCCCACCTTTTCCCTTCCCGCCTCAAACTGCGGCTTGATCAGGCAGACCATGGAAGCTCCCGGTTCCAGAAGCTCCTTTACCGGACCGAGCACTTTGGTGAGTGATATGAACGATACGTCCACGCTTGCGAAACCGATCTTATCCTCGATATCCTCCGGCTTTACATACCGGATGTTGGTCCGTTCCATCACAACGACGCGATCGTCGCTTCTTAGCTTCCAGTCGAGCTGTCCGTGGCCGACATCAACAGAGTACACTTTTCTGGCGCCATTCTGCAGCATACAGTCGGTAAATCCGCCCGTTGAAGCGCCGATGTCCATGCAGACTCTGCCGTCTACGCTCACATCAAACCGCTGCATCGCTTTTTCAAGTTTCAGACCGCCGCGGCTCACATAGGCAAGCGGCTTTTTCTGGCGCACTTCAATCTGTGCATCTTCCGCCACCGGCGTTCCGGCCTTGTCTTCCTTCTGGCCGTTTACGTATACTTCTCCGGCCATGATGACTGCCTTGGCCTTTTCACGGGATGGAAAAAGCCCCCGTTCCGTAAGAATAACATCGAGTCTCTTTCTGCTCATCGTGCTCAGACCACTTCTATCCTTCCTTCTTCTGCGTCCAGTTCCTTCCGGATCCGGAGTGCCACACCGGCTGCGTCGCAGCCGTACAGCTTCCGCAGCTGACCGATACTGCCCTGTTCGATGTAGGCATCCGGAAGTGTTACCGGCAGAATCCGGCACTTCAGATCCTCAAGTTCTGCCCAGGCACACACAGCCTCGGCAAAGCCGCCGGTGCGGCAGTTGTCCTCCATCGGGACAAGAAGCTTGTGCGTTGCAGCAAGACGCCGCAGCAGCAGACGGTCAAACGGCCGCACAAAACGGACGTTGACGACAGTCGCCCGGATACCGTAATCTTTAAGTATTTCCGCTGCCTTGCCGGCCTCATCGACCATATCGCCGACAGCAAGCATCGCCACGTCTTCCCCGTGCTCGAGAATCTCAGCCTTGCCGGCCATGATCCGCTGCCGGGAATCCATGTAGATATTCTTCACTTCACCTTTCGGATAGCGGATCGCAATCGGGCCGTTAAACTCCTCCAGAGCAAAACGAAGTCCTTCTTTCAGCTCCCATGCATTTTTCGGGGCAAAAATCGTCATGCCGGGAATGCTTGAGAGAAATGATATGTCGTAAATGCCCTGATGCGTCTCGCCGTCGCTTCCCACCAGCCCTGCATGATCAATGGCAAAAACAACATGCGCATGCTGAAGGCACACATCGTGCAGCATCTCGTCATAGGCCCGCTGCAGGAAACTTGAATACACGGCAAATACAGGCTTGTAGCCTGCCACTGCCATGGCTCCCGCAAATGTGACCGCGTGCTGCTCGGCAATGCCTACGTCAAAGAACCGGCGCGGAAATGCGTGGGAAAAGCGTTTCAGGCCGACACCGCCGGACATCGCCGCGGTGATGGCGACGATCTTGTCGTCTTCTTTTGCCAGATCGCAGATCGCATCCGACAGCGCAGATGAATACGTCGGACCGCTTTCTTTCAGAGAATTTCCGGTCGCTATGTCAAACGGACCGACACCATGGAAACGGCTCGGCGACTTCTCGGCCGGTGGATATCCCATGCCTTTTTTGGTCACAACATGAATGACAACTGCATGATCAATCCGCATCGCCGTGCGAAGCACCCGGGTCATCTCGTTCACGTCGTGTCCGTTGATCGGCCCGAGATAGGTTATCCCCAGGCCGTCAAAAATCGTATGCGGCGTGACCATGGAACGAATGTTGGCCTTGGTTTTTTTCAGTTTCTGAATCAGCTCGTCGCCGCCGTCCACGCGTTCCAGCCTGTCCTGAACCTTTTCCTTCAGGTCATAATACTTTCCGGATGTGCGCACTTCGTTGAGCATTCTCGAGATTCCGCCGACGTTGCGCGAAATGGACATCTTGTTGTCGTTTAGAACGATGATGAAATTGCTCTTGAGCCTGGCGGCATTATTCAGCGCCTCATAGGCCAGCCCGCCCGTCAGGGCACCGTCACCGATCACGGAAATCACGTTATTGCTTCCGCCCGACAGCTCCCTCGCGTATACATAGCCGAGCCCGACAGACAGCGATGTGGAAGAGTGCCCCGTGTCGAAGGCGTCGCAGTCACTCTCCCGGCGCCTTGAGAATCCGCTCATGCCGCCGAACTGTCTCAGGTTCGCAAAGCCATCCGCCCGTCCTGTCAGGATCTTGTGCGTATACGTCTGATGGCCCACATCCCAGATCAGCTTGTCCTCCGGAAAATCAAGGACAAGATGAAGTGCCATCGTAAGCTCCACAACACCGAGATTGCTGGCAAGATGCCCTCCCGTGCGGCTTACATTTTCAATCAGGAACTGCCGGATCTCCGCCGCCAGCTCCGTGTAATGATCGGGCGATATGTTTTTAATGTCATTTGGCTTTTTTATTGTTTCAAGGTACATACCCGAAAACCTCTGCTTAGTAGTTCCGGCTTACAAGCCTTTCAACAAGCCAGAGCAGGAAATCATTATCTCCGCAGGAACGGATCCTGCTCTCCGCCTCATCTGAATACGCTTCAACGTCCTTCTGGGCCTTGTCCAGTCCGTAAAGCGTAACATAAGTTGTCTTGTCGTTTTTCTCGTCGCTTAAGACCGGTTTTCCGAGCGTCTTCTCATTTCCCGTCACATCCAGAATATCATCGCGGATCTGAAACGCCATTCCGACAAGAAGGCCGGCATTCTGCAGCGTCTCCGTGACCGCATCGTCCGCTCCTGCCAGAATCGCCCCTGCGGCAAATGCCGCCTCGAGCAGCGCCCCTGTCTTGAGCCGGAAAATAAAGTCGAGCTGCTGCGCGCTGACCGGCTTTCCGGTAAGCTCCACATCCAGCGACTGTCCACCGGCCATTCCGAAGATTCCCGACTTTTCGGCAATCACTCTGCCCGCACGGCTCATCCTCCCGCGGTCCTCTTCGTTCCCGGCCTCGCTTACAGCCTTCAGAATCAGCTCGAATGCGA
Source organism: uncultured Lachnospiraceae bacterium (assembly GCA_900314255.1). Classification (GTDB taxonomy): domain Bacteria; phylum Bacillota; class Clostridia; order Lachnospirales; family Lachnospiraceae; genus UBA4285. The sequence goes on from OMUP01000010.1 coordinate 19,527, forward strand.
AGTTAAGGAGCGCATCACCGGCCAGAATTCCGAAATCCTCGCCGAACTTTGCATGTGTCGTCAGATTTCCGCGGCGGTACATGTCATTATCCATCGCCGGAAGATCATCGTGCACCAGCGAATAGCTGTGAATACACTCCAGCGCCGCCATGAACGGATAGCATATTTCCTCATGGCTGCCGCCGCAGAGCCGGTATGATTCCAGCAGAATCATCGGCCGAAGCCTTTTTCCTCCGACCTGCACAGAATAATCCGCTGCCTCGATCAGTTTCTTCTGAAATCCTTCAGGCTTCGGAAGGTATTCCGCGACAATTGTATTGACCGCATCTGTCTCACTCTTCAGTCTGCCGCTGTAATCTTTCAATTTCCGGCCTCACTTTCCGTATCCTCCTGAAGAACCTGCACCTGCTTCTCAACACGGTCGATCGCCGCGCTGCACTCTTTGACGAGCTGAACGCCCCTCTGATATCTGGAAAATGCGTCCTCAAGTGATATATCTTTCTTCTGCAGGTCCGCCAGCACCTGATCCAGTTCTTCGAATTTCTCCTGCAGCTTTTCAGGCGTTTTCTTCTCCTGTGTCATGGTCTCCTCTGTTTCCGGCAAAAACCGTGTCATCTGTGCTGCTGATGAGAGCATCAGCGCGTCCGTCATGAAAATACAGTTTTAAAACGTCACCTTTCTCCAGCTGATGGACACCGGATATTCGTTCCGCTCCTCCGCCCTTTTTGTCCCTCTGCACGTAGGCATATCCTCCGGCCAGAACATTCAGCGGAGAACGGCCTTCCAGCGTTCCAGCCGCCTGCCTCAGATGCGTTTTTGCACCAGCAAGCTGATTCTGCATCTGGTAGCGCAGTTCCTGGCGGTATTTTTCCGCCTGTCCCCTGTCGCGGACCACAGCGGCTTTTACAGCTGAATACAGTTTTCCCGGATATGCCGCAAGACTCTTTCGGTACGAATCTGCAAGATGCATGGGGCTTTCTGCCTGCAGTTTCAGCTGTCTCATGGAAAGCTGCGTTTTTTTGTCTGCCGTCACAGAAAGCATCCGATTTGCCAGGTCGTCCATATATCCTGCAAGAAGAGCGTCAAATTCAGAGAGCTCCGATACCGCTGCCACGGCCGCCTCTGTCGGCGTGATCACATGCATGTCAGCCACTGAATCCGCAATAGAAACGTCGCCGGTGTGACCGACCGCCGAAATAACAGGCGTCTGTGAATTAAAAATAGCCCATGCCACCTCTTCTTCGTTAAACGCCCACAAGTCCTCGCTGGAACCGCCTCCGCGCCCGACAATGATCACATCAAGATTTAATGCGTCAAGCCGGCTTATGCCTTCGGCAATGGACGCAGCGGCTCTCTCTCCCTGTACGATTGCGGGAGCCAGAAAAATTTCCACATATGGGTTCCGCTTTCTGGCGGTGCTGATGATATCCAGAACCGCCTGTCCTGTGGGAGACGTCACGATTCCTATTTTCGCTGCGAATTTCGGGATCGGCCTCTTGTATTTCTCGTCAAAGAGTCCTTCTTCCCGCAGCTTTTCCTCCAGCTTCTTAAGCCGGATATAGATTTCACCGATTCCTTCCGGCACGGCCTGCTCGACGATCAGAGAGTAGCTGCCGCCTTTCACATACACGTCCATATAACCGCGGCAGATAATCTTCATGCCGGCTTCAAGCCGGTACGGCATCTTCTTTGCGGCTGAAGGCCACATAATGCAGTTCAGCGCAGATGTATCATCTTTGATCGTATAATACAGCGTGCCGCGGTCGGTGATTTTAGAAATCTCTCCCGTCACGTACACATGATTTAAGAACGGATCGCTTCCGATCAGAGCCTTGATCTGCTGATTCACCTGTGTGACGGTGGAGGGCTCTCTTTGAAGCCGTCCCCTCATTTTGTATCCCGTGCCGGCTTGAGCTTTGACATAATGCCGTTAACCAGTGCCGGCGAGGAACTCTGGCCGTACTTCTTGGCCAGCTCTACCGCCTCGTCTATCGCAACGCCTTCGGGTATATCCGGATCGTACAGCATTTCCGAGATTCCAAGCCGCAGAATCGTCAGCTCCGCGGTTCCCAGTCTGTCCGTCGGCCAGCCTTTAGACACGGAGTTGATTTTTGCGTCGATCTCCGGAATATTCGCAGCCGCATTCAGAACCTTTCTGCGGATAAACTCCTTGTCGGACTCTGTGAAGGCAGTCTGCTGTGCCGTCATTCCCTCGTCTTCCGGGTCTTCTGCTGCGTGCTGAAAATACAGATCTGCCTGACCGTTCAGGGAATTCGGATCGTAAAATGCCGCCTCAAAAAGGATCCGAAAAGCATGTTCCCGGAGCAGACTTCTGGACATTCCCTTACTCATTGGCGTTCACCTGTTTTGCTTTTTCCGTTCCGATTCCGGCAATCGTAATGTTGACATCATCAACTGTGAGGCCGGTCATCGTCTCAATCGCCGATTTCACCTTTTCCTGCACGTTTTTGGATACTTTCGGAATTGCATAGCCATACTTCAGGATCAGGGCAAGGTCAACAGTCACCGAGCTTTCCTGAACATGCACTTTGACGCCATGGGAAAGATAAGACATTCCCAGGCGGGCCACCAGTTCCTTTGTGATGTTGCCGGCCATGGATTCAACGCCGTCCACTTCCGTCGCCGCAAGTCCGGCAATGATGGCAACTACCTCTTCGGAAATGATTATTTCTCCAAGATCCACGTTTCTGCGGATTGTATATCTGTCGGTTCTGGCCTTACTGGCTTCCACTTTGCGCACTTTCATGACCTCCTGAAGGACTTTCTTTCCAGCACCAAGACGCTGAAAGCCCATACTTTAGCAGTATTATACCCGAGTGCCTCTTTTTATGCAAACTGTCCTTCTATAGCAGAATGTTCCGAAACCCGCGTAAACTATGCAAAAAATGGTATAATTCAGATATGCATTTCGTTCGTATATTTTTACAGGAAAAGGATTGAATATGAATAAGATTTACAAATGCTATCCCGGCGGAACATTCAAAGTTCTCACCATGAGTTATGACGACGGCAAGCTGCCGGATGAACGGCTCGTCAATATTTTCAACACGTACGGAATCCGCGGAACATTCAATCTGAATTCCGGATGTTCAGACGACCCGAACCGTCTGCCGGCTTCCCGCTGGCCTTCTCTTTACAAAGGCCATGAAATAGCCGTCCACACGAGGACTCACCCGACCATCTCCCGTTCTCCCGATGTGGAAATCATCCGTGAGATTCTGGAAGACCGCGACGCGCTCGAACAGATCTGCGGATATCCGGTGCGCGGCATGGCCTATCCAAACGGTGCCAATGACGCACGAGTCGCCTCTATCGCAAAGGCCTGCGGCATGGAATATGCCCGTCTCGCCTCTGACCGCTTCGTGGCCGTCGAATCAGCCGTTCACATCGAACGCGAAGCAGAAGGGCCGATACTGATCGGTGACACAACTGGCTTTGAACTTCCGGATGATTACATGCACTGGCTTCCGACCTGCCACCACAATCATCACCTCGTGGAAAATGGCCGCCGCTTTCTTGCACTGCACAAAAAGCAGTACCTGAACATGATGTATGTCTGGGGGCATTCATTTGAATTTGACCAGTGCGGCAACTGGGACGTGATCGAGGATTTCTGCCGTCTGATGGGCGGAAGAGACGATATCTGGTATGCCACGAATATTGAAATTGTCGACTATGACACGGTCTTCTCGCGTCTGCAGTTCACGGCCGACCTGACCCGGGTTCACAATCCTTCGGCCGCAAGCGCCTGGATTGCTGTTAATGACAACAAAATCGTTGAAGTAAAAGGCGGAGAAACGCTTAAACTGTAATTCACTCAGAAGTGCCTGATACAATTATATGAAAAAAAAAGAGAGACTGCCGTTTCAGGCAGCCCCTCTTTTTTCTTTCTTCATTGTCTGACAAGATTACTTGTCGGCAACTTTAACGTCTTCCTTTTCAACCTCAGCGGCGAACTTGGACTCATCGAGCTGACTCGGATCCTGTCCGATGTAAGCTGTGATACCGCCGTCGATGTAAACAACCTGGCCATTGATGAAGTCAGATGCCGGAGAAGCAAGGAATACAGCAAGGCCCATCAGATCATCTGTCTCGCCCCAGCGCTGAGCCGGTGTCTTGGAACGGATGAAGCGGTCAAACGGAGCCATGGAACCGTCTGCCTGTCTCTGACGCAGCGGAGCGGTCTGCGGTGTAGCGATATAGCCGGGGCCGATCGCATTGCACTGAATATTGTACTGACCATATTCAGAGCAGATGTTTCTTGTGAGCATCTTAAGGCCGCCCTTGGCAGCAGCGTAAGCGGAAACCGTCTCACGGCCCAGTTCAGACATCATCGAGCATGCGTTGATGATCTTGCCGCGGCCTCTCTTGATCATGCCCGGAATAACAGCCTTCGAGCAGATGAACGGGCCGGTCAGATCGACGTTGATAACCTGATCCCACTGAGCAACACTCATCTCGATCATCGGAACTCTCTTGATAATTCCGGCATTGTTGATAAGAATATCGATCGGTCCGACCTTCTCCTCGACATCCTTGACAAATGCCTGAACCTGCTCCTCGTTGGTTACATCGCACACAGCGCCGTAAACCGGGATGCCGGCCTTTTTGTAAGCCTCAAGGCCTCTGTCTACCAGCTCCTGCTTGATGTCGTTGAAGACGATCTTCGCGCCAGCCTGATAGAGTGCTGTCGCATAGGCAAGGCCAAGTCCGTAGGATGCGCCGGTGATCCAAGCAACCTTTCCGTCAAGCTTGAACTTATCCAAAATTCCAGCCATTGTAAAACCTCCTGATTGTTTGTCTATTCAAAGGGCCGGACGCGCCGGTCCCGCTGAATCAAAGAAATGCATGCAAGAACTGCATTACCGCAGATCTTCCATCGGAACATTGTCCATGTCGTCGAAATCCTGATTCTCACCGACCATGCCCCAGATAAAGGTATAAGCATGTGTCGCGGAAGCACAGTGAATCGACCAGCTCGGAGAGATAACCGCCTCTTCGTTGCGCATCACAATGTGACGGGTCTCGGTCGGCTCACCCATATAATGGAATACGACGGAATCCTTCGGAACGTCAAAGTACAGATAGACTTCCATGCGGCGGTCATGTGTATGGCACGGCATCGTGTTCCACACGGAACCCGGCTCGAGGCAGGTCATGCCCATCTCCAGCTGGCAGGACTCAACCTGTCCAGGAAGAATGTACTTGTTGATCGTGCGGTGGTTGGAATCCTCGAGGGTTCCAAGTTCCTTCTTGTTTTCCGGAAGAATGTCCTTGTCCGGATCAATGAACACGGTCGGGCAGGTGCGGTGTGCCGGAGCGGAATTGAAATAGAATTTCGCCGGATCATCAGCCGAGTCACTCTTGAACGTAATGTCCTTCGCGCCCATGCCGATGTACATGCCGTCCTTGCGCTTAAAATGATACTCTTTTCCGTCAACAGTAACCGTTCCGCATCCGCCGATGTTAATGATACCCATCTCGCGTCTCTCAAGGAAATATTTTGCGCGAAGCTCAGCACCCGCTTTCAGCTTCAGCTCCTTTTTCACCGGAGTTGCCGATCCGACAATAATGCGGTCGATCTGGGAATAAATGCACTTGATCTCATCCGGAACAAAGAGATCCTGAATCAGAAAATCATGGCGGAGTCTTGCCGTGTCATAATTCTTGACGTCCGCCGGATTTGCACCTGGTCTGACTTCCATACTCTGAGAAAACCTCCTGTGTAAGTGTTTTCATAAACTGCTGTCATTTTAGCATACTGTACCGTGAAAAACAATGCAGCTCCATTTACAAAATCCATTTCAAATATTATAATCCGGAACATATGCACCCATTTTCCAGCAAGAGGAGTAATCCATGAGTTTCCACATCATCAAGGAAATGCCGGCTCCGGAGGAAGTCAGGACTCTGTTCCCGGTTTCTATGCGGGCTGCCGAGCAGAAAAAGAGAGAAGACGCAGCCATTGCCGATGTATTCACCGGCAGATCCGACAAATTTCTGCTTATTATCGGTCCTTGCTCGGCCGACAATGAAACGGCTGTTCTCGATTACACAGAGCGTCTGCGCAAGGTTTACGACAAGGTCCGCGACAAGCTGATCATCATTCCGCGTGTATACACCAACAAGCCGCGCACGACCGGCCTCGGTTACAAAGGCATGCTTCATCAGCCCGACCCGGAAGGCAGGCCGGATCTGTATCACGGGCTCGTTGCCATCCGGAAGATGCACATCGACGTGATGGAGAAGACCGAAATGATGCCGGCCGACGAGATGCTCTATCCGGAAAACTACGCATACCTCAGTGATGTGCTGTCCTATGTTGCCATCGGCGCAAGGTCGGTTGAGAATCAACAGCACCGCCTCGTGTCCAGCGGCTGCGATGTGCCGGTCGGAATGAAAAATCCGACCTCCGGCGATTTTCAGGTTATGCTCAACTCCATCGTGGCAGCGCAGGCTCCGCAGGAGTTCATCTACCGCCAGTACGAAACAAGGACGGACGGAAATCCGCTCGCTCACGCCGTTCTTCGCGGCGCGCAGAACAAGCACGGGCAGAACATCACGAACTATCACTACGAAGACATCGTTCTGCTCATGAAAATG
>OMUP01000132.1 GCA_900314255.1 uncultured Lachnospiraceae bacterium
CCGGAGCGCTTCCCGGATCCGGAAAAACACATCGCCGATTACCGCAAAAAAGGATTTCACATCTCCCTGTGGCAGTACAATTTCATTCCGCCCAGAGAGGACAACGACAATTACCTGGAAGCCGTGAAAAACGGTTATCTGGCAAAGGACGAGGCCGGGCAGCCGTATCATCTGCCTGACAAATGCAAAGGCAGCTGGGTAGACGATGTGATCGTGGATTTTTCCAACCCGGAAGCGCGGAATTGGTACACCAAAAAAATTCAGTCCCTGATGAAAATGGGCGTCGGATCGATAAAAACAGACTTCGGAGAAGGCATCCCGGAAGATGCGCATTATGCGAACGTTGAAGGAAAAGTTTTCCATAACACGTATTCTCTTGTATATAATGCTACTGTGTCGAATGCCTGCACAAGTGTAACCGGAGAGCATCTTGTCTGGGCCCGCAGCGGAACGGCAGGGAGCCAGCGCTATCCGATCCATTGGGGTGGAGACAGCCAGTGTTCCTTTGATGCTCTGGCTGCCACCCTGCGTGCTGCCCTGTCCATCGGTATCAGCGGCATCCCGTTCTTCTCACACGACATCGGCGGATTTATCGGAGAACCGGATGATGAACTGTATGTCCGCTGGGCGCAGCTGGGGCTGTTCTCCTCTCATTCCCGCTGCCATGGCGCCGGAGATCACACGCACCGTGAACCCTGGTCCTTTTCAAAAGAAGCCTGTGACATCTTCCGCTTCTATGACAAATTGCGCTATTCCCTGATGCCTTATATTTACGACCAGGCGAAAAAATGCACCGAAACGGGTCTTCCAATGATGCGGGCTCTTTACCTGGAATTCCCCGAGGACCGGAATATATGGCAGATACAGGATGAATACCTGTTCGGAAGCCAGCTGCTCATCGCGCCAGTTCTTAAACCGATGAAGGTAAGTAAAATCCGGTCTTTATATCTGCCCCGTGGAACCTGGTATGACTACTTTACAAAAGAAAAGATTGTTTCTGCGGGAGAATGGATCCAGCGAACCGTTCAGCTGAAAACCTTGCCTATATTTGTAAAGGCGAGAACCGTGCTGCAATACTGCGGCGCTGACAAAACCTTGGCTGATGGCATGGGCAATATCGTAAAAACAGAAACCTGGGACGATACAACAGAATAACAATAAACGAAGCAGCAGGAATCATCCAACGGCTTGATGATTTCTGCTGCCTTGTTTAGTCGAACTTATTTGGTTGAACAGCGTGTAATCCATTCAGGCATACTGGATCTTCTTAATCTGAGAAAACTCGGATCCCATGTCATGCTCTGCATTTCGTATGTCGATATCGTTCTGAAGATTTAAAAAGTACCCATCAGACACGCCAAAATATCTGCCGAGCCGGATAGAAGTATCAGCCGTGATCTTCCTGCGATCATGAAGAATATCCTGAATACGAGAAGTCGGAACATGAATGTCCTGTGCCAGCTTATATGCACTAATTCCCAAGGGCTGCATAAATTCTTCAGAAAGGATTTCACTGATTTTTGGAGTTTCAATATAATCAATCATTTTACTTTCCTCAATGATAATCTGTTATTTCTACATCAATAAAATCCATTCCATCTATTTTGAAACAGATTCGATATTGATTGTTGATCCGAATACTGTATTGCCCTGCACGATCGCCTTGTAGCAGTTCCAGATGATTTGCAGGAGGCACTCTGAGATCATTCAATGATCTGGCAGCATGGATCATCATTAATTTTCGAAGCGCAATTTTCTGTATAGACTCCGGAAGTTTGCGTGAAAACTGCTGATGATATATTTTTTCTGTTTCTTTATCAGCAAAAGTTTTTATCATATTTAAAATATATACGTATTTCGTGTACATGTCAATCAGTTGTATTGCAGTCGATTTATCAAGGTCTATCGATTATATCTTGCTATTCTTCCTGATATTTGTCGATCATATTCGACAATAATTATCTGCACAGTCAAACTAAACAATTCCTTAACATATCGCTGACACCGTATAAATATTCCCCCTGTATTCTTACAACCATCCGATGAAAAACATCTGGCAGTAAAACAAAAAAATTATTTGAAATGTAAATACAGGAGGACATTTGTCATGGAAAGAATGTATCTGGTTACAGGTGCGGCAGGGTATCTCGGCAGCAATGTGTGCAGGCAGCTTCTGGAGAGAGGCGAGAAGGTCCGGGCATTCGTGCTCAACGGCGACAAGTCGGTGAAGTACGTACCGAAGGAAGTGGAGATCTGCTTCGGCGATCTGTGCAGCAAGGA
>OMUP01000181.1 GCA_900314255.1 uncultured Lachnospiraceae bacterium
CTCTCACGAGTCCTTGGTTCTTCTTTTTATGGGCTGTGTTTTTTCACAGCCCCTTAAATGTTTTTTAAATTTGCCTCATTTCAGAAGCCAGTCCAGAATGTGCTGGATGTACTTGTCCCAAAAGTTCCAGTCGTGGGCTCCCTCTCCCTCTTCGTAGATGAGATCGGCACCGCGCTTCTTCATTTCATCCCGCACATAACAGTTGGACTGATACAGGAAATCCTTGTATCCGACAGCCTGATACAGCTTCGGAACCTGACCTGCCGCCTTGTCTCTGTCGTACAGGGCGAACAGATCATACCGGCTTCCGGTCAGATGGAACTCTCCGTCTTTATAGACATCCGAAAATGCTGCTTCCCACGGGAAAGGATCGTTCCCGGGCACACGGTTTTGGCAGAGCCCAGCGATGTCAAGCGCGCCGGACATGGACGCCGCTTTGCTGAAGAGATCCGGTCTTGACAGGCCGAGGTACCACGCACCGTATCCGCCCATCGAGAATCCGGCTACATATGTCTTTTCGCGGTCGCGGCTTACCGGGAATACGTTCTGAATGAATTTCGGAAGCTCCTCGGTGAAAAATGTGTAATACGCGTTTCCGCCTTTGAGATCCTGATAAAAGGAGTTTTCCGCGCTGGCCATGACCACAGCGATCCCACGGTCCTGTGCATACCGGTCAATGTTGCTGTAGCGGATCCATGAAAAAGCATCTCCGTAAGCCCCGTGCAGCAGATATACTACCGGAATACCTTTGACGTAGTCATATTTTTCCGTCGAGTTCATCTGCGTGATCGATCCATCCGATCCCGGAGTCGGGATAAACACATTCATTGTGACATTGCTTCGCATGGAAAAGCTGTAGTAATGAGTCTCCATCAGTGCCATATCAATTTCCTCTTTTCTATATTACGGCCGATTTCTATATACATAATATATATCAGGGGCAGACCGGAAACTTTACGATTTTTGCCCATGTGCCTTTGAATTTTTACATATCTTGCTCTCACTCTGCCGCTGGTGTACAATGGCTTCAGCATTTACAGTCGGTATTAAATGGAGATTAACGTCAATGGTCGACCGCGCAGCCATACGAATCGCCGAAAATCACACAATCGCCGCCGACCGGGTATCCGGTGTCGATGAAAACATGTCCCGGTCCCACTATCACCCTTACTATGAGCTTTATTTTCTGGAGGAAGGTTCCAGAAATCACATGCTGAACGAATCGCTGTACCACACTGTCCCGGGCGACTTTATGATCTTCGCCCCGTACACGATGCACCACTCATTCACGGAAGGGCACGGACATTTCAAACGGATTGTACTGTATTTCACACCGGAAGCACTGGATTATCCGAATCTTGCCGAAAAAATAAAAAATGCCAGCGGCCTGTACCACCCGTCATCTCCTGTCTCCCGCATGATTCACTCCCTGCTGAATCAGATCCTGATGCAGCAGGACGAAATCGGTGAACTTCATGAAGAATTTATGCGTGCCAGCCTGAATCATCTTCTTCTCGTAATCCTGAATACCGTGAACCCCGAACCAAAACCGGAGACAGCCAGCCGGATCAGCCAGATCATCCGGTACATCGACTGCCACACCGGCGAAGAGATACGTCTGAAAGACCTGGCGGACCGCTTCTATATCAGTGAATATTATCTCAGCCGCGAATTCAAAAAACAGACCAACCGCACGCTGATCGAATATGTAAACCGCACGCGGATTGTCAAAGCACAGCGCATGATCCTTGACACCACTCTGAACTTCACACAGATCGCCGCTCAGACAGGCTTTTCATCTCTCACTCATTTCAACCGTACCTTCCACAAGGTCACCGGACAGTCCCCCTCTGATTTCCGCCGCAGCCACCGCACATAAATGACAAATGCTGCTTCTTTCCGCGCTATGACCGATGTGCGTACTTTCCAGTTGACATACGGCCTTGACTGTATATAATTGTATATGTACATTAAGTACATTGCAGTGTACACGGCGGATACCTTCATTTGCCAGCCTTCTATCAGGAGCAGAAATGTGAAAATCGTCATCAGCAGTCAGTCTGAGCTTCCGATCTATGCGCAGATCGAAGAGCAGATACGAAATCAGATTCTCGACGGAACCATTCCGGAAGGCACTCTTCTGCCGTCCATCCGGAAGCTGGCCCGCGAGACCGGCGTCAGCGTCATCACGACGACGCGCGCCTACAGTGACCTGGAAAGCCGCGGCTATATTGCTTCCCAGCCGGGGAGAGGCAGCATCGTTCTCCCCCAGAACAATAAACTGCTGCGGGAACAGTACCGGAAAGAGATCGGGGAGGATCTGACACATGCCATCGCCGCTGCCAGGCAGATTCAGATGGACCGTCAGGAATTTGACTCTATCCTTGATACGCTCTGGGACTCATGAGGAAAAACATATGGATTTGTTATCGGTAGAAAAACTTTCGAAACAGTACAGGAAGAAAAATAAGCAGAACGGTTTTGCGCTTCGGGACATCAGTTTTCAGATCCCGGCGGGATACATCTGCGGCTATGTCGGGCGCAACGGCGCCGGGAAGACAACAACGCTGAACGCCATCATGCATCTGATCCGGATGGATTCCGGAAAGATCCGGATAAACGGCGTCTCCTTTGAGGAGGACCCGGTCCGCTACCGGCAGCAGATCGGATATGTAGGGGATTCCTCGTACTTCCCGAAGAATTTCACCCTGAAGGATATCCGGGAAATTCTGGCGGATTTTTATCCGTCTTTTGAGCCGGATCAATTCGACAGCCTTGTCTCCCGCTGGGAACTGCCGGGCAGCCAGAAGATCAAAAACTACTCCCGCGGCATGAAAGTGAAACTCATGTTCGCGTCCGTTCTCTCGAGAAGCACACGGATTCTGATTCTGGACGAGGCAACAAACGGCCTTGACCCGATGATGCGAAACGAACTGCTGTCCATGCTTCAGGAATATGTTGAGGACGGAAGCCGCAGCATCCTGTTCTCCACACACAATATGGAAGATCTGCAGGGCATCGCCGACTACATTTTCTTCATCGAGGAAGGCAGAAAGGTATTTTTCGAGCCGAAAGACGAACTGCTGGAAGAATATCTTCTTATTAAGGGCGGTTCCGATGACCTGACGCCGGACTTTTCCGGGCAGCTCATCGGCCTTCAGAAAAATGAGTTCGGTTTCTCCGCACTGTACCCGGTAAGCGAAACAGTCATTCCGCCGGCCGGCGTGCTGAGCGAAAAGCCGACGGTCGATGAAATCATTATGTATATGCTCAGACAGATGAGGAAAACCGTATGACACTGCTGAAACTCCTGAAAATTGACATTAAAAAAGCCGGATGGAATCTCATTCTGCTGGTTACAATCCCGCTGATCGGACTCGCTATATTGCTTGACAAAGACCAAGGCGGAATAACAAATATCCTCGTCACAATGTACTGTCTCTTCGGCGGCATTGTCGTGGCCGTCATTCCATTTGCCGCGGAAAATGCCGAGGAGGCCGGATTCCTTGAGATGCTTCCGGTAAAACCGGGATTATCCGTTATCGTTCACTTTATTTTCAGTGCTCTCTGTATATTCATCAGCGGAGGGCTGGGAATCCTTGTCCGTCTTGCCGTAACTGCCGCAGGGACCTCTCTTTCACCACTCTGCCCGGAAGGCATGAATCTGCTTTCCATTTATTTTACAGCGTTCGGCGCGGCGCTTCTTTTCACCGCCATCGACTGCTTCCTTCTCACTATCTTCCGGTACAACACTCTTCAGATCCTGCAGATCATCCGGATTCTGCCCGCATTTATCTTTTTCTTCGGCGGCAGCGCTCTCGTGCAGAATATGGAGACGACCTCCGTCGCCTTCAGACTTCTAAATGAAAGCGGAATCCTTGTCTTCATCATCTGCGCCGCAGCGTATGCCGCGCTGGCTGCCATATCCCGGGTAATCGCGCTTCGGCTTGGGCGTTAAAAATAAAGCACAGAGGCACCGGTTATCCGGGACGCCTCTGTGCTGTTTTCCGTGTTTTTACCTTGTCACTCAGGATCCGCTCTCCGTCCCGTATACCTCGATCTGCGTCAGTGCCGGGAACGGACTCGGATCATCCGCCTTTTTAAGCTTGTCAAGCGTAAGCCAGGTAATGCTTTTGCGCTCAATCTCTTTGAACACATGCGGCTCTCTGGCCTTTTTATCCATATGCACCGTCAGGTGGCTACCGTCCGAAAATGTGAACGTCCCTTCTGTCCACCAGCTGTCATGCGGAAAATCAGCCCGCGTGTACAGGCGGATCTCATCGATATCCACAGGCCGCCCGAATTCAAGCTTCAGACATGCCTTCGGATCCCGGTTAATTCCCCAGGACGCATACGGCCACTCGCCGTGGGAATCCGTCGCGCAGACGCCATCAATCGCATTGCGTGCGGCAAAGACCGCTTCGCCCCGGGTCTCGATGTTGGCCGACGCGTGCGGATACAGTCCGTCCGCCTCCGGAAGATCCATCGGATTCACCGCCAGGTTGCGGTACCCCAGCTCAAAGGCATCTGCCTCCCGGACTCTCGTATAATGCCGGTTTCCGACAAAGGCAAGCGGATTATGCCCTCTCTTCTTCTCGTAAAAAGGAATCGTGTAGCGCACTTCTTCCTTTGCCGCCCACACAAGTGCCGGCCCGACGCCAGCGTCGATGGTTATATCGTAAAAATGTC